>CAZCKG010000108.1:0-6822 GCA_964498825.1 uncultured Methanosarcinales archaeon | reverse complement strand
CAGGCATCCTATCATGATATTTGCCAACAATTGTGTTCGGAACCGTAGTAATGATCGTGTAGTTGCGGATTTCTTTCCCGTTGTTTTTATCCTTCCAAATGTCATACAACCCAGCAAAGGAAAAAATAGAGTCGTCTTTCATCTTGAAGTAGTGCCAAGGGAAGGGTTGCTTTACAAAATTAATCTTATCTGGTTCGTAGAATCCAGTGGAAGGGACAAGACAACGTTTCTTAACAAATGAATGACGGAATGTGGGCAATGTATCAACTGTTTCAGCCTTAGCGTTTATCGTTTTGTACTTATATTGTTCATTAGCGGCAAAGTGAGGTATTAGTCCCCAGGCCATTGACTCTATTTCTTTGTTTCCTTGATTTACGATAACAGGATTTGATTGCCCTGGTCTGATGTTCCATCTTGGTTTGAAATCATCTAAAAAATTTACAATATTATATCTGTCAATAAGATTTTGTATGTTTCGTACTGAAAGTCCATACGCTCCACACATGGCACTAACCTCTTTCCATATAATAAGTGCTTATGTAAGATATACTTTTAAGGCAGTCTCTTAGTGGAATAGTAAGTCTATTAAATTAATACTTTCACATAGCTTCCTCAAGCCTTTTAATATTTTTCAACTAGTTTTGCCTTGATGCTCGCTCACATTCAACCTACAAATAGAACCGAAAGGCAGATTGTTCTCCATGTAGACATGATAGCTTTTTTGCATCAGTATTTCGCTTCCACTATTCTTAAAGGGATATGTAATGAACAAAGACATGTAATTTTTGTCGTTATGTGTTACTGAAGCTGGTTCTAAAGGAAAGTAGCTAATTATAATCATTCGCTTAATTATAAAATAACCTTCACGCTTTTCTTAGGTCTGCTTTTATTTACTTCTTATTTTACAAAAGATGATAACTATAATATATTCATTTTATATGTTATTATGTTTAATAGTAATATAGTAAAATAGTAAAATAGTAAATGGAGTAGATAAATGTCATTAAGAAGAATGTATCTCCCAATTATGGCAATGGTTCTTTTTTTGATTTTCACATCCATCAGTGCATTAGCAGCAACACCAGTATTCACGGAATCTCGCATCACAACTAACATTTCTAATTCGCAGTTCCCTGCTATATATGGAGATAATATAGTATGGCAAGACGATAGAAATGGAAATTGGGATATTTACATCTTAAATACGAAAAGTAAAGTCCAGATTCATACAACGAATAAAGTAGAACAAGAAAACCCCGCGATTTATGGCGATAGAGTAGTTTGGCAAGATAAACGATATAATGGAGATTATACTTATCCAGATCCTTATGTTCTTAGTTCATATCTTGAGGGTTATGATATAGTACTCGAGAATCTAACAACAAAAACACAAACTCGAGTCACTCATACAAACTCAGCAGCGAATCCGAACATCTATAAAGATTGGATCGTATATAGAAACCAGGCATATAGCGAGAGAGAAAATTGGGGGGAAATTTATGCATACAACATAAAGACAAAGAGGATAGTAACAATAAATAATTCTTGGTATTCCGAAAATCCCGCAATATATGAAGATAGAGTGGTGTATCAAAGTGGCGGTGAAGGATTGCCAGATATATATTGTTACAACCTAACAACTACTAAAAACATACAGGTTACTAATACCAAATCAGCAACAGAACCTGCAATATATGGTAATAATATCGTTTATAAAGATTATTATACATACCCAGTTATGGCTGATAATAATTGGTTAACGTATGATGCAGTATATATGTATGATATTTCTACTAAAACTACAAAAATGATAACTAATTCTACAGGATCTATCGAGAAAGTTGGAATATATGGAAATCTTATAGTTTGGGATGAATACCGTGATGGTAACAAGGATACATACATATATGATATTTCCACCAAACAACAATGGAATACCAGAAATAAATCTGACCAATCAGACCCAGCGATTTTTGAAAATAGAGTAGTCTGGCGAGATTCCCGAAACGGAAATGATGATATTTATATGGGCACTTTTATATATTCCCCTGTAGCAGGATTCTCCGCAAGACCAGTAAATGGAAGATCACCGCTTACCGTTAGGTTTACCGATAAAAGTTCAGGAAGCCCTACAACATGGAGCTGGAACTTTGGAGATGGTAAAAGCTCAACGTCACAAAATCCAACACATACATACAACAAGAAAGGAAAGTATGACGTAAGTCTAACGGCGAAAAATGCAGCTGGATATAACATCAAAAAAGTTAAAAGTTATATTGTTGCCCGATGAGATTTACTTTAATCCCTGAGTCTTACAACTCAGAGCCTGAAGGAAACAAAAATTTCAATCCCTCTAAGGCTTGAATTTAAATTATGACTAAGAACCTCTCCGAAAAATAGAGCTACTAACTTAGCTTTAGAGATTTACTGATTTTTTGGAAGGCTCTAAGTCACTAAACTCTACGAATAGGCTATTTGGAATAGAAAGTTAATCCCATTAATACTTTCATCCAACTTCCTCATACCTTATTATCTACTTTAATTAAATATGCCTTGATGCTCGCACTCAATTCTTATTCAAACATCCCCGAAAGGCAGATTGTTCTCCATGTAGACATGGATTCGTTTTTTGCGTCAGTTGAAGTTAGAGAGCGTCCTGAACTTAAAGGTCTACCTGTAGTAGTGGGCTCAGACCCAAAGGGGGGGAAAGGGAGAGGAGTTGTGAGTACTTGTTCATATGAGGCGAGGAAATACGGAATACACTCTGCAATGCCTGTTTCACAGGCTTATAAACTATGTCCAGACGCTGCCTTTGTGCCTGTGAATATGAAACTCTATGCACAGGTTTCAGCGAATGCAATGGAGATAATGAAAGGGTTTGCTGAGAGATTCCAGCAGTATAGTGTAGATGAAGCCTTTCTAGTGCCGGTTGCTATCAGTAGTTTTGAAGAAGCTGCAATAATTGCACTGAGGATAAAGGACGAAATCAAGAAACAAGAAGGAATTACTTGCTCTGTAGGAGTAGGACCGAATAAGCTTGCTGCAAAGATCGCTTCAAAGTTTGAGAAACCCGATGGTCTTACAGTTATTAGACCTGAAGATGTCAGAGATTTTCTATTTCCCTTAAATGTTTCAAAGATTCCCGGTATAGGTGAAAAAACAACAGAGTCCCTTAAACTGATGGGGATAACTCAAGTGGAAGAGCTTGCGAATTGCGATATCCAGAGACTTTCCGAGAGATTTGGGAAAATGGGGCTCTGGATGAAGCAAGTGGCGCATGGTCTGGATTTCAGTGAAGTAAAGGAATGGGAGGAAGCGGTTAAGTCCATAAGCCGGAGTGGAACATTTGCGGAAGACATAAACGATCCTGTAAAAATCGCAGGCTTTCTTGAACTGCTTGCTGAGAGCGTTCATAGAGCTCTCGTTAGAGATGGATTCCTTTTCAAAATAGTAACTCTTAAGGTTCGCTACGAAGACTTTTCCACATATACACGCTCAAAGACTGTTCCTGTCTGGACTTCGGATATATTCGTAATTAAAAGGGTCTCCATGCAATTACTTTCTGAGTTTATTGGGAAACAAAAAATCAGATTAGTAGGTGTTGGGGTTTCAAGACTAAGGGAAAGGGATGAAATGCAGACTCTGATTACTGATTTTCCATAAATTAAAAGTCTCAAAATAGTTGCAAATACATCATCACTAAAAGTCAGGGAAATTGCATTTGTGTGAACACGTTCAAGTGGAAAATATGCAAACCAAAAGATAAGTAATAAGCCGGAAAATCAGTGTAAAATAGAAAAATCTGAAAGAGTTAAGGATCAGGGGCAAATAAGGAACAATTGACTAATATGGTAAACAAAAACTTCTGATACACCAATCCCTTAGCCTCTCTGGCAAATATGAGAACGTTCAGAATCATTCTCATGCTTGTTATTTTTCAGTTAACTTTCCTGATTTTCAGTTAATTTTTCTGATAATCAGTCTCTTCAATACTTTTTTCCCATCTCTTTCATTATCTGCTTCATTTTCTTGGTTTTCGGAGATTTCAATCCAGATCAGGAAGCGATAGTCACTGCCTGCCCCGAGGTCTTTGATGCGAATTTCAAGAGGATTATCTTTTGCAGGTTCTGTTTTCCCCCTTACCTTCTGGTGAAATATTTTTGCTACAGCTTTTTCGGGAGCAGGAGCTGAAACGACTCCTATCATTCCTCCTTTTTCGTCAGTGGCTATGAAGGTTTTTTCCTTTTTTTCCGGCGCTGCCGAAACTTCCTGTTTTATAGTTTCTCTCCTGAGCTGGCGCCTTACCCTGCTTAGAGCATCTTCTGTGCTTCTTTTTTCAGGAGCTGGTCTAGATGAAGCTTTGAGTTCTGAAAGGTGCTTTTCTTTTCTCTCAGGCGGAACATAGGGCTCTTTTCCAAGTAGTTCATGCAGGAGCATGATTGCAGCATGCTTGTCCAGAGGTTCATTATTGTTTCCGCATTTTGGGGACTGAATGCAGCTCGGACAGCCGCCCTCACAGGGACAGCTCTCGATTGCTTTCAGGGTGCCGTCAAGTACCTCTTCTATCAGGTCATAGCCTTTTTCGGCATATCCTACTCCTCCCCTGTGCCCGTCATAAATGAATATCCCGCTTTTGCTTCCAAGGTCAGGATGGGATGGAGTGGAAACCCCGCCCACATCGCTTCTGTCCACAAGCAGGTGGAGAGGATACATGGAAATCATTGCATGCTCGACTGCGTGAATTCCTCCTGCAAAGTCCAGCTTGTGCTCTCCTACCATTTCCTGTAACTTATTCGGGAGCTTCAGCCAGAGAGCCATTGTTTGGAGCGTTACGGGAGGCATCTCAAGATTATGGGCACTCATGATATCATTGCTGTGCATCTGGATTTTTCTGTACCCTATCACCCTATCTGTTACCTCTACTTCTCCAAGCCCTACTTCAACGTCAGGAGTGTGCAGGAGAGGCTTTATCGAATAGGTCTCCTGCACCTGGACTGAAGAGTCGATCATGGGTTTCGTATGATAATTATCATGCGTTTTTACAGCATGGATCTCCTTTTTCTCATAGTCGATCCTGTTTATGTAGTAGGTTTCTCCTCTGTGCATATAGACCGCACCAGGGTGACACTCACGAAAAGCCAGAGTCTCTTCGATGTCTTTTTCTATTGGGAAGCCTTTTTCCCCCTCGAAAGCAAGGAGAGAGTAAGTATTATTGTCTATTCCCCTCAGGGAGACATGCTTGTAGGGAAACGGATCAGTTGAATATTTGGGGTAGCCTCCTGCAAGCAGACCTTCGGCTTCCAGAAGTTCAATGACTCTGGAATACCCTTTGCCGAAATACTTTTCATCGGATTCTTTCAAAGGGATTTCTTTGGCGGCACAGAGCAGGTGTCCTGCAAGGATGTAAGGATTTTTGGGGTTAAGGACTGCATTTTCACTGCTTCTTTCAAAAAAGTCTGCAGGGTTTCTCATATAGTACTGGTCAAGGGCATTTGTGCCCGCTACCAGCACAACAAGGCTTTCATTTCCGCTTCTGCCTGCCCTTCCTGCCTGCTGCCTGGCACTCATCACGGTTCCAGGATAACTGTCCAGAATACAGGCATCAAGCCCTCCAATATCTATCCCTAGTTCGAGAGCGTTTGTGGAAATCACACCCCGCAACTCTCCTGAATTCATTTTTTTCTCGATTTCTTCCCTTTCCCTATCAAAATATCCGCTCCTGTACGAGCAAATCGCAGAGGAGAGATTTCTATCTCTCAAAAGCTCTCTGCAGTTTCTGTACATCCTTTCAACTCCCTGCCTGGAGCGGGTAAAGACCAGAGTTTGAAGTCCTGCCTGGACAGCTCTTGTAAAAATGGAAGAAGCCTCGGAAAAACTGCTTCTCCTGAGGGTGCAGCCCCTGTTATTTATATAGAGAGGCGGGTTCCAGAATACGAATTTTTGAGGGCCGTTTGACGAACCGTTGTTCTCAACTACTCCCGGCTCCCTTCCGATCAGAGTTTCAGTATGCTCTTTTGGGTTTCCGATGGTTGCAGAACAGCAAATGAACTGCGGAGTTGCTCCGTAATATTCAGCCACGCGCAAAAGCCGTCTGAGCAGGTTTGCCATATTGCTTCCTATAACTCCCCTGTAATAGTGGCTCTCGTCAACAACTATGAATTTCAGGTTTGAGAAAAAACGCCTCCAGAGATGATGCCAGGCAAGAAAACTCATGTGGACCATTTCAGGGTTTGTTAAAACAATATTGGTCTTCCCGTCCCTTACTTTTCTTTTCTGGGCTTCACTGAGGGCTCCGGTATAACGAGCTATCCCTGCTCCTGACTGCAGAGTTTCTTCGAACCCCCTAAAAGCCTTTAGCTGGTCGTTTACCAGTGCATTTAAAGGAGAAATATAAAGGGCAGTAGCTTCAGGATTTTCCAGGATTGTTTCAAAAATAGGAACCATATAAGTAAGGGTCTTTCCGCTTGCCGTGGTCGTGCAAAGCACAAGATCTTTTCCTTCCCGAATTTTTTCTATAGCTTCAGCTTGGTGGGAGTAAAGAGCCTCAATTCCTGCTGCCAGAAGGGAATTTTTTACCTGTATTTTCAATTCAAGGGGAGTATAAAGGGCTTCCTTTGCAGGAATCTCTTCAATGTGAACTATCTGGTTTTCATATCGGCTGGAAGCTTTTATCTCTTTCAGCAGGAGGGAAATATCCATTTTTCGGCACCATTTTATTTTATTCCTTACTTTATATTTTGGTCTTTCCATTGCAAGTGGTGGTATTTTAACCTTAGTTTGACAGTATCCACTAATTGGTATTGAAAATCTATCTTATTTTTA
>CAZCKG010000107.1:0-6854 GCA_964498825.1 uncultured Methanosarcinales archaeon | reverse complement strand
GGATATTATAATAAATTATCAAATATTCTTATAATATTATCAAGATTCTTTATAGCTGTGACGCCGCTAATTTTTGGTCTGAACAGTTTAGATCTAAAATAAACGAAGCTTTCTAATTTTTGGTTTTATAATACAAATTTCTTTTCCAGCCCTGTAAGGTTCTCACATCCACTCTCAGTAACCAGTACCATATCCTCGAGTCTGATTCCTCCAGTCTCAGGATAATAAAGACCTGGTTCGATGGTAACCACGTTACCAGCCTCAAGCAGATCTCCGTTTTCTCCGACTGATGGCAGTTCATGTATATCGAGCCCAACTCCATGTCCTGTGGAATGGATAAATCCTGCCTTTGAACCGCTCCTGTAAGTGTCATAACCCTTATTTTCGAGTACGTCACAAACAGTGCTGTGAATTTCTGATGCGGGCACTCCGGGCCTAACCTTTTCAAGCCCTTTTTCCTGGGCTGCAAGTACAGCTTTATACATTTCTTTGAGTTCTTCCGAAGCCTCTCCATGGAGAACTGTGCGCGTCATATCAGCAAAATAACGTTTTTTCTTGCTTCTCGGGAAAATATCCAGAATAATCGGAGCATTCACCGTTAGAGGCCCACTCGTAGTTCCATGGGGGTTTGCCGTATCCTTCCCGCATGAAACAATAGTTTCTTCGGCTTCGCATCCAAAATCAAGCAGTGTATGGTCAATGGTTGAATTTACTTTCTCCCCGGTAAGTACCTGATCCTCATAATAGAGAACACCATCTTTTTCCTCTGCCTCTTCAATCACTGCTATGGCTGCTCTCATTGCTTTCTCTCCAGCCATCTGCGCATATTTTATAGCCTCAATTTCTTCCTCTCTTTTAAGGCTTCTCATTTTTCTAAAAGGGCTTTTTACTGGTACGACGGAGAAGCCTGCTCCTTTGAGGAAATCCGAATAAAATGTAGGAAAATCGTAAGGTACCGAAACTTTCTTGACTCCTTCTCCCTGGAGTAGTTCCGATACACAGGTTGCGTAAGCAATAGACGTATCTTTTTTTTCCTTGACCTTCTCTCTGTATCTCAAGTCCTGAAGCGTCTTTATATTGGAAACTCTTGACTCTATTTCAGCCCTTCCCTTTTCCATATCAGAAATAAAAAGTGTTTCTTCACCTTTTTCCGTCTGCAGATAAACAAAGTCATCCGAAGCCAGGAAACGGGTTGCATAGTAAATATCGGCGTTATGGATATTTCCTGTCATAAGATAAGCATCAGTCCCTGCTTCCTGGAGGGTCTTCTTAATGCTTAATTCTATTCCTGTCATGCAAGATAATTGAAGCGTATATGGATAAAATTCTTATTGTCAGGTTCTTTTCCTGTCTATTGTTTTCAGGCCTTCTCGTTTATTCTTATTACTTCTTCTTTTATTTCATGATCCAAAATAAGAAGTTCTTCAAGTTTCTCAAAATAACGGTTCAAAGAGGCTGTCATCTCGTCCGAAAATCTGAGAAAACATGCATATTTTCTCCTTCCCCTCTCTTTCACCCATATTTTGGTTTCAGGCTTCTCTTCATCTCTTTCTTTGATGTTCCCCAAAATTTCTGAGGCACATCCAAGAATCATTCGAATGCTTGAGCTCAGTTCCCTTCTCATTTTTTCTTTTTTAAACTCAAGGTAGTCCTGTGAGAACCCTACACCCGGTAGCGAGCTTCTGTGAATCCAGTATTCATCGTTATTGAGATTAGCTTCAACAACATCAGGAATTTTAACAGTTAATTCCTTCAGGTTTAATTCTAATTCCAGTTCCCTGAGCTTTTCAATCTCGAACTTCGAATTCTCAGGAGAGAATCCACTATCTAGAAAACAGAGACTCATCTCCATTTCTCTTCTAATCCATTCCGAAGTAAATTGTTTGGTAGCTTCAATAAAAATACAGGCTTCAATCTCCATTTTTTCTCTGGTGTCTTTCAATCTCTCTTGCATGAAGTCAATTTTTTCCTTGGGAGTATCGGGAGTATCAGTTTCAATTTCAAGAGTACTAGCTTTAATTTCCATCTCTTATTCTTCCACTTCTACCTTCTTTCCAATTTTCTATGTTTCTTTTCTCTTACATAATTTCTTTTTTCAATTGTACTTCAGAATTAAAGCTCTAAGGCTTATAAATGTTCTAAATTTCTGAATATCTTACTCAATGAAAGCAAAAATGTAAATCTTTCAGATGAAAGTGACATGTAGCAGTAAAATGTTGCTGTATTCAATTTCACATGTATGAACAATTGCAAAAAATAAGCTTTGAAACGAAGCTTTAAAACGAGAAAATAGCAACACTTTAGGGATGAACATTTCTGTTTCAGTGAAATCCTTCAAGTGCTGGTAAATTTAGAATTTTTTTATCAAATAAAGATCTGATTAATCAAGAATTAATTTATGCAGTCATTATTTTGACTTTCTTATATACCCAAATATTCCTAATACTATTGCAAGTACCCAAATCGGGCTCATGAAAGGAGAGCTTTTTTCTTTCATCCCTATATTATTTGTCTGATTCTCTGTTTGAGTTGCCGGACTTGATAAAGAGGTATTATCTGATTCCACACTGGAGTTGGATTTTGTAACTGGACCTATAAAATGCCTGGAAATTCCACAAGGACCTTTTCCTACATTCACAGTTGCTGTAACAGTATTTGTGGCAGTGTCAATTATAGAGACATTATTGCTGGCATAGTTTGTCACATATGCTTTTTTTCCATCTGGGGTTACTGCGACTCCAACAGGCTTAACTCCCACAGGAATTGTAGCCATAACATTGTTACTTGCTGTGTCAATTACAGAAACAGTATTAGAGTCTTGGTTAACCACATATGCCTTTGTTCCTGTTGGGTTTACTGCAATTGAATAAGGACAGTCTCCTACATCCACAGTCGCAGTAACAGTATTTGCTGCCGTGTCAATTACAGAGATAGTGTTGCTTAATTCATTTGCTACGTATACTTTTGTTCCATCTGGGTTGACTATAACATCCCACGGGCCTTTTCCTACATTTACAGTGGCTATAACATCTTTTGTGGCTATGTCAATTGCAGAGACAGTGTTGTTGCGTCCATTCGTAACGTAGATTTTTTTCCCATCTGGGGTTACTGCAGCTCCGCAAGGATCAATTCCAACACTTAACGTTTCTATTACGCTGTTTGTGGTTGTGTCAATTACTGAGGCATTGGTACTATTGTGGATCGTCACATATACCCTTGTTCCTGCCGGATTAACTGCAATTCCCCAAGGGCATACTCCTACATTCACTGTGGTATTAATTGTATTTGTGGCTGTGTCAATTACTGAAACATTAGTGGTGAGTAAGCCTGAATCCGCTACGTATACTTTTGTTTCATCCGATGTGGCTACGATTCCCCAAGGAGAAACTGCAACAGGAATTGTAGCTGTAATAGTATCCGTTGCTGTATCAATCACAGAGATAGTCTTGCTCTCTTCGTTTGTAATGTATGCAAATGGAGCTGCACCTGCAACACTGGCCAGCATTAATACCGCAAGTGCTATTATTCCTAAAGATTTTGTGATGTATCTTCTATATGCTTTATTGGACATTGTCACAGATGAGACTGGAATCGAAAAAGGTGCAATCGATAACGTTGATATAGTTTCATTTTTCATCTTTTATCCCTGATCGGTTTTTATTTTTCATGCTGGTTTGTTACTAATAGGACTTACGCGGTTGAACTGAAAAATCAGTATGCTTTAACCTTCAACTCTCTAAAACATGCATTTGATCGCAATGTCCATTGCACTCGATTTTGTACCTCAAGTGCGTAAGTCCTAACTAAATTTGGAATGCGGATTTTTTCCTAAAATATTCATTAATTTAGGTCAATATTTAAATTAAAAATTCCTTTTAAAGATAAATATATAATTAATATTTGAAAAGTAATAAATAAAAAAACGTGAAAAGTATTATTATGTGTACACCTCTTCGAGATTAAATTTTTTCAAAGCTCTTGTCTAAAAAATTTATCCCTAGTATTTTATTGGATGAGCTCATTCCAAAACTTAACTCATGAAACTATTCTGAAACTGTTGCCGATGTAAGAATAAAACAGTTTTTGGGATGAGCTCGATATCAATATTATAGCTTAAAACGTTGTCATCCTGATTCGGAGCTTTTTCTATTTACTTTATGAGACAAAGAGAAAGTGTTATTGTTGTCAATTCCAATTTAAACTGTCGGAGAGCGCTCAGTTGAATGAAAACAAGTCTTAAAATAGAGAAATCATAACATTTTGGGGTAAAGTCTTTCTTGTCTGGATAGCCAAAGCTTTAAGCTTAGATGTTGCTATTCGGATAAGCAATTATGAGTACTGAATTAGTTATTTTAATATGGGAAAAGATAAGTTTACAGCCACCTCTCGCTACTGTCATTCTCCCTTATTGGTTATTTTTCCATTTATTACAATCTTTTCAAATTGCTTGAAATTAGTTTCCTACATCTTATATTACTGACATCAGTTGACCCAGTGCAGCACATTTCGTACAACAGACCATCTTGGTTCGTTCTTTATTTGGTTCTTTCCCAGTATCCAGTAGCTGTATTTGCTGTCAAGTTCCCCGTAATCCCTTTCCATTTTAATCCAGTAGTTCAAAAGCAGGAGGAAATTCTCACTGCTGTTCTTTGCCACGGGATAAGCGTACAATACTCTGTAGGAATCATTGGGCTCAAATAGAGCCACGTCGTAGAAGGGGTGCATGAGAGTCATTGCATAGCCTTCCTCAGCGGTTGTGAAAAGAGCGTCTGCTTTATCTTCATTAAAGAAATCCCAGACGGAATCTATCTTTACGATCTTCGCTCTGGGAAACATCTCTGATACTTCATCTGCAAATGCTGTTTTATTAAGAACTGCAATTTTCAGGTCATCCGTTTTTCGGACTTTATCAAGTTTTAAGAATTCCTTCTTTCTCTCATCCCTCACAACAAAAGCCATATGGACCGTCATGTATGAGTCTGTAAACTTCATTTTATCCAGTCTTTCGGGAGTTACAGCTACAGAGGACATGACTATGTCACAGGCACCACTATTAAGAGAATCATCAATCATGTCTCCCGTTAGTGGAACAAACTCTATTCTGGAAATGTTGAGAAACTGAGCCAGATCATAGGCCATTTGCACATCGTATCCCACAAGTGATCCTTTTTTGTTGAAAAAGACAAATGGTATACAGTCGCTGTTGTAACCCACCCGCAAAGCTCCTCGGTTTTTTATGAGCTGGATAGTGTCACCTTGAGACTGTTTTTCTGAGACCGCAGATAGAGAATCATTCCATGCGAGATAGACCTTGGTGCTAATCAGTTCATCAGGCTTTATTCCCTGGGCGTCTTCGGGAAGCTCAATATTGGATATTATGTCGTTTCCGTGATAGGTATTTGCAAGAAGATGGGTAAAACCAAAATTTAGCCCTGCAATAAGAAAAACCAGAATCAAAATGAGTAGCAATGAAGAAAAAATAACCTTCTTCCATTGCAGTTTAAAACGACCTGAGATCAAGGCTGCGCTGATCGTAGTAAATGAGAAGATCGACATGCTCGCCATGGCGGCAACAAAGCTCTGGCGCAATATGCCCGTGCTGATGTAAAGGTTAAATGAGTCAGCAGGAAGGCACATCAAATTCAGAAGCCACTCCACGGATACCTTGGATGAGCCGAAGAAACTGGGAATTCCCACACCTGCAAGCTTCAGCTGTTCGGGCAGACCCAGGGGATTTTGATAGAGCCAGGCCACGAAGAGGATAAAGAGAAAAGGAACAAAAGAGCCCAGCAAAGGAAAGGTGTATCCCACAGGAACCAGAACTCTGCTGTACGACTCTATCTCATCCTTAAGTTCTCCCTTATTAAGTGAATTCCCAAAGAGCTTTTCAACTCCTTCAGAGATCAGCGGCAGAGTTATGAACTCCGTACCGCTTGAAAATCCAAGGAGTATTGCTCTTGATGATGCGGAGATAATATCCCTGTAACTGAAGGTAGTGAAACAGGAAACCAACAAAGGCAATACGCCAAAAATCACCAGAGTAGCCAGGAAAGCTAGAGATATCAGAAATACCTGAAGTTCAAGTAATCCCTCAAATGTGATAGTTCCCATTGTCTGGGCCGTTATGACGAAGACTCCTATGGGAAAGGTCTTTGCAATAAAGCCGGTAATTCGGGAAAGAGCAGCCTGGAGAACGCTCAGCAAATTCATGAGAGGTTTGTTTTCTTCGTTTCCCATCAGAGCCAGACCCATGCACAGGCAGAAGACTACAATAGCAGGCAGAAAGCCCTCGGATAAGGAATGAAAAGGATTGTAGGGGATGAACATGTCGATGATGTTCAAAGCTTCCGGATTAGTCAGATCCTGGGTGCTGAAGAATGAAGCGGTTTTCAGAACTGGAAAGGCGAGCTGAAAAGAAAAGAAGATTGCTATTCCAATGGCCCAAAACATTAACAAAACCTGGCCTGCCTTGAATACCAGATCTCTGGAATTGGAATGGTTCAGGCTGCCTATGCCCAGTATAAGTGATATTATTACTGAAGGAAGGATGGTTATTTGCCAGATTTTGATGAAGGCTTGACTGAGGGGCATTAAGACCGATAAGAGATCTCCAAAGAACAGGCCGCACAGAACGCCAAAGATGAAGCCCAGAAATATCCAGGCGGTCATGCTAAGGGTTGGCAATCTCATTTTAGCTCTTTTCCTTTACCTGATTAAGGCATTTCTAATTTGAACGTGGATAAATAAACCCATAAATCCAAAAAATTCCTTTTCAGGTAAGATCCGTTTTTATCCAAGGATATCTTCATACTACTTCTTTAATATTTTGCTAATTAGTTAATAATCCTAAATAT
>CAZCKG010000106.1:0-7033 GCA_964498825.1 uncultured Methanosarcinales archaeon | reverse complement strand
CTTTAAATGAATTTATTGTGGAAATACATGTACCCTACAGAGTTAAAATTACCATCTCCAATTCTTCTTGAAAATATACCTGATTTATGGAAACAAAATGAGATTATAATTTTACTGATTAATCTTAACAGTTATAACATTCTGAGTACTGAGCACCTTGACAAGACCGAAAAGGAGCATCTAGAAACATTAAAAACAAACTATTTTAAAATAAGGTATGTAGTCTCCAGGATGGTTCTAAAAAGCGTTATAATATATATCCAGGGTGACATATTAAAAGGACAGTCTCTTTCTGATATAGGCACATACAATGATGAATACGGAAAAGTTCGCATACGGAACCATAGAGAGTTGAACATATGCATTTCATACACAGGGAACATTGCTTCCCTCGCAATATCTAAAGTCGAAGTCGGGATTGATATAGAGCTTAAAAAAATGATTCCTCGTGGAAAAATGTCAAGGCATCTGTGCATTACAGCTTCAGAAGCAGAAGATTTCGGAAACGAGCCTGACTTATTGAGAATATGGACTCTCAAAGAAGCATACTGTAAATTTTCGAACAAAACTATGTTATCTACTCTTATCGGAAAACTGGATCTAAGTGATGTGTTTCATTCAAGCTTTATTTTGAACGACAAATATATACTTTCTGTAATTAGCGATACAAACTCACATTCCCTCAACATAAGTTGTCTGTCAAAGATAGAATTATAGGCGACACTTGACATTTACATAAAATGTGCAAACTTATATTATAATGCAGAGTTATCTAAAGCAACAGATTGACTTCTTACACCTCCACACGAGACTCTTTTCTAGACAGGCATGCTTCTGTTTTTTTGGAATATTTATTTTATACTTATAAAAAATCCTTCAAATTATTTATATAGTTGAATAACATAATTAGTTTTGGGGCTTTCAGATGATAACGGACAGAGTGCACTATCACAATCGATCCGCTAAACGAAAGCAAAGGGGATAACGATATATGGAACCGATAAAAGATTGTATAATTGATTATTTGAAGGCTAATTCTTTTATGGACAAGGACGCTCACGTCAGTGACGTTGACTCTCTTACTCAGAATGGCATTATAGATTCTATTGGGCTGCTTGAACTTATGGATTATATCTGTGAAAAATATTCTATTGAAATTCCAGAAGACATGCTAACTCCGGAGAATTTTGACACATTACAGGGAATTACCAATATGATAGGTAAACTGGCGAAGTGAAACGAAGTGAAGAAATATGCGACTTGATGCGTATATTACTGAATACGCCAGAGAAACTCCTCAAAATATTGCCCTGGAAGAGGGCAAAAATTCAATTTCCTATAGCTGTCTTGATAAAGACATAAATATCATTGTTTCGCCCCTGACACATTTTAAGCAGTGCAGATTTGCAGTACTGGCAGAATCTGGCATACAGTATGTAAAATTACTTATGGCAGTTTACAGGTCAGAAAATATTGCAATACCTCTGCCAATAGAATTTCCAAAGTTCAGTCTTGAGCGAATACTTGATTCTGCACATGTCAAAAATATAATTACGACTGAGACACAATACACAAGGTTTGGGGAGATTTTTTTTGAGCGTTTTGGAACAGTGGTCATTGTTTCGGGTGATGCTTCAATAAAGGTTCTAAAAAAGAAAATCGAAGTTGAAAATAATCACTCTGAACTGAGGCTGGTCCTGTACACGTCGGGTACAACAGGCACCCCAAAAGGGGTAATGTTGAGTGACAGAAACCTTGCAGCAAACGGAGAATCAATAATAAAAGTTCTTGGAATCACTTCTAAAGATAAAGGGGCCCTGATAATATCCCCGCACCATGCTTTCGGGAATTCCATAATTAATTCCCACCTGATGACTGGAGGCTCTATCCGAATAGGAAACATGAATTTTATAGACTCGGTTTTCAATCTTATTGAGTCAAAAGTATCAATTTTCTACGGAGTGCCAAGCACCTATCGTATGCTTCTCAAGTATCCGGACAGATTCAAAAAAGCCTTTAGTAGTGTCAGGACTGCTGCTTCTGCAGGTGGAGGCATGGACAGGACAATTGTAAAGGAAATTCGGGGCCTGGTTCCTGGAATTGAGATTCTACCAATGTACGGGCAAACAGAAGCTACTGCAAGGCTTGCCTATGTGCCAGCAGAAGATGTTGATAAATTCGTAGACACCATCGGGAAAGCCATTCCTGGAGTTACTCTGGATGTTTTTGATTCTGAGTGCAGGCCAGTTGGATCAAACATAACAGGGGAACTGGTCGCCAGAGGAGACAATATCCTGTTAGGCTATCTTGACGATGAAATCGCTACTAAAAAGAGGATCATAGACGGTTGGCTCCATACAGGAGATCTCGCACAAAAGCTGCCAGATGGGTATATCAGGCTGCTGGGACGCAAGGATGACCTTATAAAAATTGGGGACCATCGGGTGAATCCCAGAGAAGTTGAGAGGCTAATTGAAGAGAATAATGATGTTTCCAAGATTTTCGTTGTTCCTGTATTCCACGAACTTATGGGAACTGCAATCAGCCTTATGGTCATACCTGCAGAAAAGACAGAACTTGAAAGTCTATTTGCTTTCTGCAGGAAGAGCCTGCCAGCTTATCTGTGCCCGAGAGAAATACTGTTCATCGATCATCTTCCATTGAGCGAGAACGGGAAAATATCCAATCGATCCATAATAGAGGAATACAATCATGTCAAAGCTAGTGTGTAAAAAGTGTGTTCTGGATTCGAATATTCCAGGTATAACTTTTAATAAGGAAACAGGGCTCTGCCATTTCTGTGAGACATATGCTCCCCTTTCTGTTCAGGAAAAAAATGAATATCTGGCAAAAATTGAGGAGCTTTTTAAGGAATACCGGGGGAAAGGTACCTATGATGTAATTTATGCCCTTTCCGGGGGGAAAGATTCTTCGTACACACTTTATAAGCTCAAAAAAGACTATCCTTTCCTCAAGGTGCTGGCTGTTCAGTTTCAAAATGGATTCACCTCCGAAGGTGCGGTAAAAAATGCAAAAAAGATGTGCAAGATAACAGGCTCTGATTATTTTCAGCTGACGATGGAGAAGGAAATTCTTTATGAGACTTTCCGGAAGGCGGCAGAATCTTATGATGCATTTCCGAAGTTTGCTAAATATCGGGCGAGTGATATCTGCAATACCTGTATTACTATCATCAAACAGAAACTGATAGAACAGGCAATTGTCCACAAAGCACCTTTTATTGTATTTGCTTTTACAGGTGGACAGTCTCCAAATCCAATCATTAACCTTTCACCCAACTTTATACAGTGGTCCAGAAATCTGTTTGAGAAACAGCTTGAAAAAATAGGTATTAACGATAAAGATGGACTCTTCCTTATCAAAAAAGAGGTCGTTGAAAATATGGGGGACTCTGCTCTAAGTATTTTGCATCCTCTCTGTCTATGGGAATATAGTGAAGATAAAGTAGTGGATACACTTTTGAAGATTGGATGGGAACAGCCTAATATTAATGACAGTAATTCAACCAATTGTACCTTGAACGCTTTTGCATGCTATAACCACCTGGAAAAATACGGGTTCCATCCATACGCCTTTGATACGGCAGGACTTGTGCGGAGCGGGGAAATGTCCAGGGAAGAAGGGTTTGAAAAAATCAATCAGGAATTATCAAGAACATTAATAGAAGAAGCTGCAAAGAAGCTTAAAATGAATGTTAAGAGCTTGAATGTAAAAGACTCTCATAAAACATTAATGACAATTTGAGTCGGAAGTGCAATTCACTAATTTAACAATAGATATTCGTATAAAAATCGTTCCAATAATTTATGGGGGAAAAAACTATGCAGGTAGCAAAAGAAATGAATATAAACATAATGGAAGAACTGACCAGAGACATTGGAAGTGTAGCCCTAAATCTAAGAAGTTTTATTAAAGACCAGATAGTAGGTTTTAAGAAAAAAGGAGCAGTGTTAGGAGTATCCGGCGGAATTGATTCTGCTGTAGCTCTTACCCTTTGCGTGCAGGAGTTGGGGAAGGAAAACGTTTACGGGATCCTGCTGCCTGAGAAAGAGTCGGCTCCTTCAAGCAAAGTTCTGGGTGCAGAAATTTGCGAAAGTCTTGGTGTAGAATATGAGGAAGTTCCTATCTCTCCAATCCTTAAATCACTTAACATTTATAAGAAGAAAGATGACCTTATCAAAAGGGTCTGTCCGGAGTATAACCCCAGGATACATAAAACCTCGCTGGTTCTTCCTGATTTCCTTGAGCAGGGCCTATTGAATGTTCCTTATATTCGATTGATGAAAGGTGATGAAACTGTTGGGAAATACAGGTTGAAGGCAAATGACTATCTGGAACTTATCGGGTTACAGGGTGTCAAGCAGCGGTCCAGAATGATGGTTCAGTATATGTATGCCGAACAGATGAACTATGTAGTTTGCGGCACAACAAATAAGACCGAGCTGGTCCTGGGTCAGTTTGTGAAATACGGAGACGGAGGTGTAGACCTCGAACCCCTTGCTGATTGTTATAAGACGCAGATCTACGCTCTTGGTAGACATTTAAAAGTCAACGAAGAGATTATGAAGCGTCCTCCAAGTGCCGATACCTGGAGCCATTACACGACTGACCAGGAATTCTACTGGCGGATGCCTATAAATATTATGGATCAGTTGCTGTATTCCTTTGAACATAAATTACCTTGTAGTGTAATTGAAAAGAACACAGGTCTTCCCAGAGACAAGATCGAAAAAACTAGAAGGCACCTCGAAAGGATAAAAAGTACAACAGAATATATCAGGGCTACTCCTCCGGTTTATTATCTTGACAGATGAATTGTAGAAGACGAATTTTGAAGGTGAAGCAATAAATCATAAAGGTTTTACAGCTTTTTCTTCAAAAAATAACTTTTTTAAATTAATATTCCGAGTTAAATCGGAGAAAAACTGTTTTAGATTATTTTTATATTTGTTTTAGAATGCAGAGAAGACAAAAATAATTTAACAGTACTGTATAAAATATTAACGTGTGATTATGAATACCAAGGTTTCTATTGTTCGCTGTAGCGATTATTCGAAAGCAAAAGATGCAATTAGAGAGTCGCTTAATCTGATAGGCGGCCTTGAGAAGATAATATCTCCTGGAAGCCGCGTACTGCTCAAACCCAATGTACTTGCCGCTCGGCCTCCGGAGGATGCTGTCACAACTCATCCGGCAGTAGTTTCTGCAATGTGTGAACTTATTTCGGAGTTTGGTGGAATTCCGATTATAGGAGATGGGTCAGGCATTGTAGGGCCAGGATCTACAAACACTTCTAAAGCGTTTAAAATATCGGGAATTGAAGATGTCGCGTCCAGTTGCGGGGTAGAGTTAATCAATTTTGAGACCTCTGGTTATATCGAGGTCGATGTTCCCACTGCCAGGGAATTCCAGCGTCTGCACATAGCAAAAGCCGTACTCGAAGCAGATGTAATAATTTCACTTCCAAAGCTCAAGACCCATGAGCTCACACTCTACACGGGAGCTGTCAAAAATTTCTTTGGCATAATTCCTCAGAAAAACAGAAAACAGGCTCATTTCCTGGAAGACCGTGATCGTTTTGGAAACTCAGTTGTTGATATCTACTCCATCGTCAAACCTCATCTCGCAGTCATGGACGGAGTTCTTGGAATGGAGGGCAACGGCCCTTCAAACGGCACACCTGTTTTTGCAGGTGTGATCATGGCAAGCTATGACTGTGTGTCTCTCGATATCGCGGCTTCCGAACTCATAGGAGTTGACCCCTTGAAGGTCCCTACAAATAAAGCTGCTCTCTCAAGAGGGTTTGGAACCGAACATCCTGAGATTGTAGGAGTACCGCTGGATAGTTTAAAGGTCAAGTTTAAAGAGCCAGAAGGTGGAATTACTGCCCATGTGCCGCCTTTCCTTATGAGAGTCCTCCGAAAGCAGTTAACTGTAAAGCCTTTTATAAATACTTCAACCTGCGCCTTTTGTAAAGCCTGTGTTTTGAACTGTTCAGCACATGCTATTGAGGAAATGAAGAAGACACTTAAAATCAATCAGGAAAAATGTATTCAGTGCTATTGTTGTCGGGAACTTTGTCCCAATGATGCAGTAGAAATAAGGAAATCCTTTATATTGAGGCTTGTAACTAGAATTAAAAGCTAAAATAAGATTTATTTTAAAGAAACTACATCCTAAAAACTTATTAATAAAGCCGAAACTGTGGGAAGTTATTTATTCTTTAAAGAGTAATGGAAAGTTAAGAATTATATATAAAGGGGGGCACTGCCATGAGTGAAGTAATATCTAACAGAGATAAAGTAACTTTTAATGAAGTAGCAGATCATTATCATAGTAACAAACTCCTTTTTGGATTAAAATATTTTAAGAACTGGGTTCTGGAAAGACTGGCTTCATGCGTTCCTGTTCCTACCTGGAGGGTAAAATTTCACAGAATGAGAGGAGTAAATCTCGGGAAGAATGTTTATGTAGGTTATGATGTTGTTTTTGATCGCATCCATCCTGAATTAATTACGGTAGGAGATTATTCAGAAATTGGGGATAGATGCATCCTCTCTGCACATTCAAGAGGCAGTTTAACTACAAGACAGGCTTATCCGAGAAGCATGGACCCTATCATAATTGGACGTGGAGTATCCGTTAATCCTGGATGCATAATCACTCAAGGGGTCGAGATTGGAGATAATTCCATAATAGGAATAGGATCAGTAGTTACCCGTGATATTTCTCCAAATAGTCTCGCTCTTGGCTACCCTGCTAAAGTTGTTAAAAAACTCGAGGGTGTAGGTGAGCTTCAAACCTGATTATAATAATCCTATTATCTCTAATAAGGGAATTTATAATCTTTATTTTTCCTTCTTTGTTTTTTCCTTCTTTATTTCTCCTTCTTCATTTCTCCTTCAATTTTAAAGTCAAATTTTTCTGATTTCAGTGAGAGTAAATCTTGATCGTATATTTCTATTCTTAGCATCTAACTCCTGATTCCTGAGCACTTGTTCAAATAAAGACT
>CAZCKG010000105.1:0-7060 GCA_964498825.1 uncultured Methanosarcinales archaeon | reverse complement strand
GAAACGGTTTTCGAGACCGTCGCCTTACCACTAGACTACCTGGGCATTTGCTTTTTATTTAAAAGAAGATTTTACAGGCATTATCAGACGTTTTTGATGTAGGGATAAGGAATAGATTTTCTCACTTATATATTTTATTATCAGCGAGACCTATTATCAGCGAAATTTTATTATCAGCAGCTTCTTACTGCCAATAACTTTCCATCACCAGCAAGACATGATCAGTGAGTGATATCTTATTATCATCAAGTTATCTTTTAGAAATCAAAAAGTGACTTCTGGACTTTAGATTCATTTTGATCTTCAATTTCTGGTTCTTTTGTATCGTTTTCAGGTTTTTCATTACTTTTTTTTCTGGATTTCTCGGATTTTATCTTTTCAAGATCAGAAAATGAGATCTGCCCATCAACCAGGGCTTTCTCTGCCTTTGAGGCTTTGGATCCTTTTTTCTTATCCATGCCTGTTTTATTCTCAGAAACCGTTTTATCTGCTTTCAGGTTCTCAGGCAGGTCTACCCAGCCGTACTGGCCTCCTCCGCCCGGATGGATAATAACATCGCCTTTCCTGAAGGCAAGGATAGAGTTTACTATTCGGTCGTCAACTATTCTCAGGGCTTCAGGTTTGGCATAGATAAGGGCTTCAACCTCGTTTCCAAAGCGTTCCACAAGCGTATTCCAGGCAGTTTTCACGCCTTTTGTCTGAACGCTGGCATGGCCAAGAGCCATCTGGATGATTTCTGCAAGAGGGATCAGGTGAAGATAAGGAGGACGGTGATCAGGATGTCTGGGCTCTTTAAAATCTGCAAGTTCATTGACACGGTCAAAAACTCCTTTTTTTATGACGCCTCCGCATATAGGGCAGCGCCATTTATTTTCAACCGCTTCCGACATTGGATATTGAGTAAAGCACTTGATACAGGCTGATTGATTATATTTGCCTTCCTGAGGAAAGAAACCCACGTTAAGAGTAGCCTTATATCCCTGCTCTCTAAGGATAGCTTTTTTTAAGCCGTCAAAGGTAATCTCAGGAACTTCAAACTGAGTAAACTCCCTGGCCAATTTGTTAGTATAGGGAGAATGAGCATCAGAATTTGAGAGAAAAGTCAAGCGATGAAGTTCTTTTATCCTGTCTGCGTAATCACTGTCCGCACTCAGGCCGAGTTCAAGAAAAGAAATGTAATCTGTCATATCCCCATAACAGCTCTCAAGGTTGTCATGATAGCCGTAAAGGGCTGTCCAGGGAGTGAAGGCATGGCAGGGACCAATAAGGGCTCCAAGATCCTTTGCGATTTCTGCAATCTCACTTCCTTCCAGCCTGACAGTAGGACGACCATCGGCTTCCAGGTTTCCGAAAGGAGCAATGCGCTCTGCAAGCTCTTCAGCCTTTGAAATTGAAGGTAAAATAAGAAGGTGATGTACTCGTTTACTGTCTTCTATCTCGGTAGTAGGGATAAAATAAATGTCTTCTATCCGGATTTCTTCATCTGAAATGGATGCTTTTTTAATTTCTTCCAGCCACTTCGGATGAGTACAGTCCGCAGTACCAATAAGCTTCATCCCTTTTTTTGAAGCCTCTCTGGCAATCAGTGGCAGTTCCATCTGCCTGGAAGACGCCATGGAGTATTTTGAATGGAGATGGAGGTCTGTATTGACTTTCATTTCCGTCCCTTTACCAGGAATTTCCAGTTTCTAAAGCTCCATTACCTTAGTATTTAACGAGCTATCTACCGTTTAATGCACTATTCACCCTATGTAACGCAGATCTTCATCAGTCGGTTTGATCTCCGGGAAATTTTGCTGTTCTTCTTTTTCTTTCAGCTTTTCCAGGATACTTTCCATTTCCTCGACTTTTTTCTCAAGAGAGTCCATGTTTACTTCAATATTGAAAATCTTACAGATTACTCTGAGAAGAGATTGGGCGCTTTTAGGGTCCATCAGATAACCGGGTGTCATACCCATAAGGCAGACCGCATCAATACCCCGCATCTGGCTGAAAGCTACAAGCAATCCTGAAGCTCCTACAATTCCTCCGCTTGGTTCGGATTCCCTGAATTCTACCCCATAATTCTTGATCTCTTCGATCAGTTTAATATTATTTGCAACCCCAAGAACTGTTTCTTCATACGTCAATTTACCTGTGGGATAACCTCCCAGAGTGTAAATCCTGGGCACTCCAAACTCCTCTGCAATATCAAGGTAAAGAGAACAGAGTTCATAATGCCCCTGCGAAGTAGTGCTTTGGTGGTCTCCAACAAGGAAAAGAATGTCACTTTCGTTTACTTTTCCATAATATACTGTATTGCTTACCGGCCGTACAGTACAATCTTTATTGACAAGAACCTGAGGTGGAAAATGGGGAGAATAAACTTCCATTATCTTTTCAGCCTTAAGTTCATCTATAAGGTGCTCTGCCACCAGCTTGCCTACGAGCCCGACTCCTGGAAGTCCGACTACAAATATGGGTTTGCTAAGCTCAAGATCTTCTTTCAGGCGGACAAGTGTACTTTGCTGCATAACAATTCCTTATCTTTTCTTTGCCAGTCTGCGGTACCTACCATAAGGGTCCTGAGGAGAAAAGCGGGCCGGAACCGCAGGTAAAGCTTGTTCCCCGCAGACCGGACATTTTTCCCTTAAGGTGTACCTGCCGCAATTTTTGCATTTGCGGATCTTTTGTCCCAAAGGGCATCACGCCTTTGCTGATTCGATGTGCCTCTTGAAAGTCCCATGTCCGCCAATCTTGGCAATGGAATCCACTGCTGTCTGACCGGATTTCTTCAGGACTGACTCGGCTTTCTTATAATCAGGAGCAATTACCTTGATTCTGTATCTAGGAGCTCCTACATAACTTATTTCGAGCCTGACATCTTTTCCATCTACTTCACTGATAGAGTTTGCAGCACTGAGAGCTTGTTTTATGACCTCTACACCGTTTGGAAGGTTGCATGTCAGGTCTACATACCCTGCAATATCTACAAAGGGAAGTTTGATATTTTCGCCTGCTATCTTGATTATGCTCTTTAAGTATTTTTTATTGACTTTGAGCCCTTTGAAGGCTTTTTCCCCTTCGATAGCCGCTTCTTCAAAAGCTGAATATGCACTTCCGAATTCCTCTACGAGTTTTTCGTGCAGAGATTCCAGGTTACCGTCATCGGTCTTAGTCTCTTCAGCTACGAACTGGAGCCACTTTGCGGCTTTTTGCTCATTTTTCCATTCCTGGATCTTAGCACGCCGCTGGTGCTCGTTCACGTCTTTCAATGAAAGGTCGATGTGGCCGCGGGAGGGGTCCACGTTAAGAACCTTGCAGACTATCTTCTGCCCTTCCCTTATATAGTCCCTGACGTACTTGACCCAGCCTGCTTTAATTTCGGAGATATGGATGAAACCTTCCCTTCCTCCGAACTCCTCAAGCTCGACATAGGCTCCGAAATCCGTTACATTCTTTACAGTACAGACAACAAACTCTCCGACTTCGGGCCAGTTATCGTTTCCCATTCGTACCACTTCTCAATTTTTGTCTTTTATTAATAGATGCTCACTCCTGTAAAGTGCCTTTACCTATCCGGTTATTCAAGCACTTCCAGAATATGAGTTGTAATTGTCGATTTTCCACCTGTCGGTTCGGCAAGGGTCCTTCCGCAGACAACGCAGGTAATTTTGCGGCTGGCGCTTCCGAATATGATCTGCTCGTTTTCGCAGTCGTTGCACTTTACGCGCAGGAACCTGCTCCTTGGCCTCTGGATATAATCTACCATTTTATCTTACTCCTTGAATTCGAATTTCTTTGCTCTGAATGCAGGTGGCTGGTGGGCTTTCTTGCATACTGTACAGCGGTATCTCAGCCAGATGCGTTTTGTTGGCTTATCGCCACCAGGCACCTTGGAGAATTTGCCACTGTTTCCTATGCCTTGCTGTCTTTTTTTCTGTCTTGCAATATGGGTCATGGACGAAGCTTGGCCCTTCTTGACCCTTTCAACAACAATTTCTTGATGAGACTTACAGAAAGGGCAGTAAGTTCTCATTCTCTTTGGAATTTTCATTCATTACACCTTTTGATGATTATTGGTATTGTAGTTTGCCTTCTCCGGCTTTTGCGGGAAGAGCAGTTCATAATATAGTTTTGAATGTACGCATGGCGTTTGCGTACGGCGTTTCATTTTCTGGGAAGCATTATTTGGGAAGCCTTTGATTAGATGAACTTGAAGTTTTCAAACCTCTCTTTATCGACATTATCTTAAATAGTCCTGTATCGAAGACGAGGTTAGAGCATGCTAACAAGGTTGCTACACAGATATAGCTACACATATATAACTCATACTATTAGACTGAGACCATACTATTGCCTGGTGTCACATTACACCTGACAAACATAGACTTTATGAATCATCCCTGAGCATGCCTGAATTCAGCGTTCACAGGACCAAACTCTCTGATTTATTATTCTCTAAGCCAGAAAATGCTGCAAAGCTCAGGGAGTTAATTTTTTCTCGGAGTTTTCCGATCCTGCAATTAGCGTAGCTGCATTTCTTTTGATCAGACCTGCTGCGTTGAGTTGCGGCAAAACAGCAACATCTTCGGCACGCACCGTATAATTACGACCGTCTGCTCCTGTGAAAGTCGGCAGGTCCTTCAAGATTCGGACAACAACATACCCTTCATTTATAATATTTTTGTCTTGTTCTCCCCCAGTTTCATTTCCAGCTGCAGTCACAACAATCCCCTTTCCGATCTGAACTTCCCCCTGGACCTGAGTAAAGGCAGAAAACTGCTTTCGTCCCCCCAGTTCAGGCCAGACTGCAATTTTTCCGGAATCAGGGAACAGAATCTGGCCTAGAAGTTCTATTTTTGCGGCTTCGATTCCCTGTAGCACAAGGTCATAAAGCCTTTTTTCCGCAGGAAGCAGTTTTTCGATATCCTTTGCAATAGGTTTGTCTGCATGAGACTGAATAGTTGCCCTGGTAATAACCTTTCCTATCCGCTTCATAAAGATAGTCTCAAGGTCTGAAAGCGCCCTTTCATGCTCGTCATTGAGCATTCTGGACTCCGGAGACCGAGAATTAGGTACTTTCTTGATATCTTCTTCAAGCTCCCGGATGTATTTTTCAGCTTCCAGGTAAAAATCAGCCGGAATCGTCTTTAATGCCTGCCCTTTTTCCTTATACAGGGTCTGGCTGATTTCTTCTATATCCATACTCTGCAACACCTCTACAAATCAGATATACTGCCGCATACTCCGGAACTTCCTGTATGCCTTCTTCAATTTTTAAATCCTTACCCTTCATCTGTACCGAGAAAGGCTTTGAAACGGAGATCTTTACAGACCTTTCACCAAAGACAATAGCATCTTTAAGTGGATCAAACTTCTCCAGCTCGGAGAAAGCAAGCTTCTTTACAAGCATTCCGGACCCGCCATGCAAAGATCCCGGAACCCGGATAAGACGTTTGATATCCGCAGTCACAGGTTCATCGACACTGGCCCCGAATCTGTACAGAAAATCCTCTACTGATTCATGCATAAAATAGGCAGCAATATCCTTAAAGTTTCTGACATCAAAGTCCAGCCTTCCTTTCTCCAGGATATCCTTTAAGCCATTTTCGCTATTTGTAATGTTTATCAGTTTTTTAATTGTAGTACTTCCAATTTTCTCATGCCTGCGGAGCTCAGGGAACATGTCCTTCTTATATTTTTTTTCACATTCTGTCTTCATGTAATCCGTAAGATAAAACGCAATTCTCTTTCCCCATCCTGAATCATAACCAACGAGCGTACACTTTACAGGCACATTTTTTATTCCTTTGAAAGTCCTTGACCCTGCTCCAAAATCTCCATCCATTGCGACTTCCCTGAAAAAATGTTTGAAATCAATATCTTTTCCGCTGACATAATTTACGATTTCCCGTCTCTCAGCACTTCCAAGAGCAAGTACCTTCGGACTTCTGATGTGGAAATGATATCCTCTTCCCCCGGAAAAGACCAGCTCAACTTCCTGCTCCGAAAACCCGAAATCATCTAACAGAAAATCCATGAGCTTGAAAGTTTCCTTCTTTACAAGCTCCAGCATATCTGCATAGTTTCTCGGAGCATTTGGCAGGTGGTCTGCATCAAGGTCAAAAATCAGTTCTGCCCCAAGCCAGTTTTTTTCATTCATTTTCTTTGCATCAGGATATTCATAATAAGCAACCGAATTGTAAACATGCGCAGGAGCCATCCCATAAAGATAATCAAGAGTTTCTCCCGGCGAGCCGAAGGACTTGTGCCTGTGCATCATTTTTTCAGGCATATCATCATAGAAGATAAAAGCCCATTCCCTGTTAGTCAGGTGGTCAGGCAGACCTATTTCGGCATTTCTGTAATAATTCTGAAAGCGAGATTTCAAAAAACGGGCAGTTCGATTGTCCATGGTTTCAGGGCTTTTTGGATTATTGGATCTTAGTTAGAGATTTACTATAGGGATTTAATTTAGGATTTGGTTTGGGTTTTTCCTAAAATAAATCATCTCATATTTTACTTTTGGTGAGCTATTAGTATAAATTTTATTCGAAAGCTTTTTAGTTAGAGGTCTTTTTGATATGAAGAAACCTTTCATTGATTCGATTTATACTACATTTTTGAAAAATTATTGTGAGTCTAACGTCAAGAAAATCCATATTTATTTTCTAAAAAACAGTTGAAGTGAGTATAAATCGTAAATGATATATTCTCCTAAATAAAATTTAAGTTTTTAATTGTATATTAGCTGGTGACAAAGTGCAGCAAGTTCTTGATACGTCTAATTTCTCTATCATACTGAAATCTGAAGGCGCTGAAGATTCTTCTGAGTACTGGCAAGAGCAGTGCTGTCAGTTATATTGCTCAATTTGCAAGAGTATGCCTGATGGCTGGATAGAACCTTTAGAACTTAAGGGTCTTGAAGGAGAAAAGGTTGATTTAATACATCTTTTCAGTACTCTTGTAGCTTACAGTATAACAGGAAAAATTTTCGCCATAATTCTTGAAGCAATGAAAACGTGGCTTGAAAACAGGCCAACTGCTGAAATCGAGCTGAAATGCCCTGATGGAAGCA
>CAZCKG010000104.1:0-7076 GCA_964498825.1 uncultured Methanosarcinales archaeon | reverse complement strand
AAATATAATTAATATTAAGAGATTATTTTTTCTTCTTTTCCTTTGCAAGCTTCTTCTTTGCATCTTTGCTGCCTGCAGAAGCCATTTTTTCCAGCTCTTCCATTTTTTCCTTCTTAGCGCTTTTCTTTTTATCCATATCTTTTTTAGACATTGCCATAGTGCGTACCTTCATGAATTTTGGTAAATGCAATATCTTCAGGCATCTTTTCAGTGAAGAGCCTTAATAGATACCGCGTAATCCGTTATTTTCAGTTTTAAAAGTATTTATCAGTTTCCCGCGATAGGAAAATTTTTTAGCCCGAATGTGAGTTTTTATATTTGAGAAAAATGAATTTTCTAAGGGCGGGAATAAATCATTGAAAACTGAAAGCATAAGAGTCTCTTTACATTTTTCCCAATATAAGGAAAACGTACTCACTTTTTCGGACTCGATCAATAACTTATACCCACAGCCAATTTTCTCAAATATGGGGAAATTATCGTCCTTCCCTTTCTTTTCTATATTTGCACATAGCCCTGACAAGTCCATTGAAGGGAGGAGACGGCCTGCCTGGTCTTGACTTAAATTCAGGGTGGAACTGGGAAGCAAAGAAGAAACGCTTTTCAGGAATCTCGGCAATTTCCATTCTGTTTTTATTTTTGCCGGTAAAGACGATTCCAAAGGATTCCAGCCGATCTACAAACTCAGGGTTTACCTCGTATCTGTGGCGGTGGCGCTCAACAATATAATTGGTACCGTAGAGCTTTACAGCAATAGAACCTTCTTTGAGGAGAGCTTCATAGTCTCCCAGACGCATGGTGCCGCCCATATCCGCAACTCCGGTCTGCTCGGGAAGAATATCAATTACAGGATAGGGAGTATCCTCATCAAATTCTGTGCTGTTTGCTTTCTTAAGATTTGCCACATTTCTGGCAAATTCGATAACTGCAAGCTGCATGCCAAGGCAGATCCCAAGGAAAGGAATATTGTTTTCTCTGGCATATTTTATTGCCAGCATTTTGCCTTCAGTCCCACGTCCACCGAAACCGCCAGGGATAAGAATACCGTCAAACTGTGCAAGTTTCTCGATTTCAGCCTGATTTTCTTCAAGGGTTTCGGCTTCAACCATATTGACTTCAACCCTGCATCCGTTATCAATGCCCCCGTGCTTCACAGCTTCAAGAATGCTGAGATAAGAGTCCTCAAGATTGGTGTATTTTCCAACAATTGCCAGTCTGACCTCATCTGTTGTTGATTTCATCCGGGACACCATATTCTTCCACCCATTATCTTCCACACGAGACTCAAGTCTCAGGTGCTTCATAAGCTGGTTGGTCAGTCCCTGCTCTTCAATCTCAAGAGGCACTTCATAAATATCGGCGGCATCATGGGCGCTGATAACCAGTTCCTGGGGCACATCACAGAATAAGGCGATTTTTTCCTTGGCACTTTCCTGAAGAGGGGTCTTTGACCTTGTAACTATCACTTCAGGGCTCAGACCAAGTGCTCGAAGTTCCTTTACAGAATGCTGGGAAGGCTTGGTTTTCTGCTCTCCCTGAAGATCTTCCATGACCAGGGTCACATGAATGAACATAAAATTTTCAGAAGGCTCTTCCCTGTGCATTTGACGAACAGCCTCAAGGAAAGGCATACTCTCGATATCCCCGACAGTTCCTCCGATTTCCACAAGACAGATATCAGCCCCACTTCTGGCTGCAACCTTTCTAATCCTGTTTTTGATCTCATTTGTAATATGAGGGATAATCTGCACGGTCTTTCCGAGATAATCTCCTCTCCTCTCTTTGGCAATTACTTCCTGGTAAATCTTACCTGTGGTAAGATTATGGTCCCTTGTAAGCTCCGTATCAAGGAACCTCTCGTAATTTCCAAGATCCAGGTCAACTTCACCCCCATCTTTCAGCACAAAGACTTCTCCGTGCTGGTAAGGGCTCATAGTACCTGCATCAATATTGATGTAGGGGTCGATCTTTATAGCCGTAACTTTATAACCTTTGTTTTTAAGATTCCTGCCGATGGATGCGATGGTGATGCCTTTCCCAAGCCCGCTCATCACCCCACCGGTAACTACGATATACTTCATGGGTAAGCTTCCTCGACAATTTTTATAATATGGTTTCAAACCAAAAGATAGTCACATGAAATCAACTGAAAGTAGTAAATTAATAATGTTTGTGAAATCTATCATCAGTTCTTCTGTACGAACACAATACCAATATCCTCATAATATAAAAATTACTCTAATTCTGGAATAGAATAGACTCAAAGAAAGAAGAAAATAAAACAAATAGAAATGAAAACGGGCTTGATCTTCAGACCGCTTTCATAGGACAAAAAAACAGAAAATGATCAGTGTTTCCAGGGTTTCAAGCTTCCTCCAGAATTTTTATCAGGATATATGATATAAATGTTACAAAAAGGATTGAGAACAAAAGGGCCTGAGGGAAACTGACTCTGAACTGCAGGCTTTCTGGCAGAATGAAATAGAGGAAAAACAAAGCTACAAGCAGTAAAAAACCTCCGAAAGCTATATTCAGAAGAGGCTTTTCATTTTGCGCTACGTTTTTCTGGCTTTTCCTTCCTGTAGAAGCCGAGTGACTCCCTTTAAAGCCTTTAAAAATAGATGATAACCCAAGCCCGCCTCCTGATTTCGGGCGAGAAGACTTCTTTACAGGTTGTGCAACTAAGGAAGTTTGAGGCTCCACATCTTCCTGTTCTTCCCGCTGAGAAGATTCTTCTCTTGTATATATCTGCGGCTTTGTCTGCGTCTTTGACTCAACAGCCTTTCCTAACTGTACAGGAAAACCTTTCTTCCTCGAACCATAACCTGCTGTGATAAAGATTTGGCCTCTTGTAAGCACTCTGCCTTCCTGCGGAATTCTTGCAACTGCGGAAATGTATTCTTTTTGAAGCACATACGGGTTATCCCGCAAAAAGGTGATAAGGCCCTTTAAATCTTCACTTACTGAAAGGTGGATATGGGTAGGAGATCCATGGTTTGTGATAAGTATTTCGAAAGTCTCTTCTCCACCTGGAGAAAGAGGAATCTCAATGCTTTCCTTTTCAAACTCAATTGAGTTCAGTTCCTGTCGGTTTATAATAACATTCTGGAATATCTGCTCCAAGTTCAACCCTCACATCAATTTCTGAGGTCAGGAGGAAGTAAATTGGGAATCCCTTCATCTATAGGATAGTGCTCCTTACATACAGGGCAGTAGAGAGTTCCTGAAATAACCTCTTCTTCGTTTTCTTCAACAACGTTCAAAATCAGGTCGCCCTTACATACAGGGCAAGCCAGAATATCCATAAGATCTTTCTTCACCAGAATTCACCATCAAAACCACTTTTACTATAGGAGGAAACAGAATTTTGCTTTACTCGGGATAACTAATTGCTCTTAATTGTTACTGTTTCTTTGCCTGCAGATGGGAACTTTATCCTGCTATCTACGGTATTCAATTCATCCTCCTATTTTAATGTAATCTATATATTTACAATTGCTGAAATTTGACTTATTGGAAATTCTGTCGAATGTAATAACCTTAAATATATATTAACATATTGTTTTTTTCACAAATGTATATAAATCAATAACGTTTTTTTATAAGAGTATATAAAAAAGGTAACAACTTTTGTGAAAGTTTATAAAATATGAAGTTGTGACTCTTTACGATGTTCTGAATTTCAGTTTTTCAGCCTCTTTTTTAATTATATAGCTGATTAAAAAGAAAGAATCATCTGAGTAAACTTGTTTCAGAATATAGTTTCAGAATTTATTATGCCAGAAACTAACTGAAACATTAGGTAATTCAGAAGGAACAAAAGTAATGTCTGGGGTATTAAATGAGACAGAAGGAGTATGAGAAAAGCATTGACTCTGCAAGCCAGATGATGCTTCGAAAAGCTGTAGAAGAAAATATAGAGACTGCCTGGGATAGATACGAAAAACAGCTGCCCCAGTGCAGTTTCGGACAGCTTGGAGTCTGCTGCAGGAATTGCAACATGGGCCCATGCAGAATAGATCCATTTGGAGAGGGAGCTGAAAAAGGGATATGCGGAGCTACTGCAGACATAATAGTTGCAAGAAACCTCCTGAGAACAATTGCCGCAGGTGCGGCTGCACACTCTGACCACGCAAGGGATGCAGTGTTAACCTTTAAGAAAATGAGTGAAGGGGAAGCTGCAAGTTACAGGATAAGAGACAAAGCAAAGTTATTAGCCCTTGCTTCTGAATACGGGATTCAGACAGAAGGAAAAAGTTCTGAGGAAGTGGCGTCTAAACTTGCTGATATGCTACTTATGGAATTTGGAAAACAGAATGGCCCTATCCTGTGCACAAGGAGAGCTCCGAATTCGAGGCTTAAACTCTGGACCGAACTTGGGATAGAACCCAGGGGAATTGACAGAGAAATTGTAGAATGCATGCACAGAACCCACATGGGTGTGGACAACAATGCAACTCACATCCTGCTGCAGGGACTTCGTACAGGACTATCGGACGGCTGGGGAGGGTCGATGATAGCTACTGATGTCCAGGATATACTTTTCGGAACTCCTCAGCCAAAGAAGAGCATCGTTAATCTGGGAGTACTTTCCAGGGATAAGGTAAATGTAATCGTTCACGGGCATGAGCCTATCCTCTCAGAAATGATCGTAGAAGCTGCAGAGGATCCCGAACTTCTTAAACTGGTACAGGAAAAAGGTGCAAATGGTATAAATGTCTCAGGAATCTGCTGTACGGGAAATGAAACTTTAATGCGTCACGGAACTCCCATAGCAGGAACCTTCCTTCAGCAGGAACTGGCAGTCATTACCGGAGCCGTGGAAGCTATGGTTGTGGATGTTCAGTGCGTAATGCCATCCCTTGGAGAACTTGCAGGCTGCTACCATACGAAATTCATATCCACATCACCAAAAGCGGATTTTCCGAATACATTGCGGATAGAGTTCCATGAAGAAAGAGCCTATGAAACTGCAAAAGAAATTGTAAGAACAGCAATTGAAAACTTCCCGAATCGGAATCCAAAAAAGGTAAATATCCCGGAAGAAAAGCAGGAATGCATGATAGGTTTCAGTGCAGAATCCATACTCAATGCACTTGGAGGAAGTCCTGATCCTCTTATAGAGGCGATAAAAAGTGGGGCTGTTTGGGGAATAGGCGCGGTTGTCGGATGCAATAATGTAAAAATAACGCACAACTACGGACATGTCAACCTTGTTAAAGAACTTATCAAAAACAATGTGCTTGTAGTCACGACTGGCTGCAATGCAATTGCATGTGCTGAAGCCGGACTGCTCGTGCCTGAAGCCTCCGAACTTGCAGGAGAAGGGCTGAGAGCTGTCTGTAAGGTCCTTGGAATACCTCCGGTCCTGCACATGGGTTCCTGTGTTGACATCAGCCGCATTCTTTTGCTCTCATCAGCTGTTGCAAACAGACTGGGAGTGGACATTAGCGATCTTCCTGTAGCAGGGGCAGCTCCTGAATGGATGAGTGAAAAGGCAGTTAGTATAGGAGCTTATGTGGTATCTTCAGGAGTATACACAGTTCTCGGTACTGTTCCAGCTGTTCTCGGAAGCCAGGCAGTTACAACCCTTCTGACAAGAGACTTAAATAACGTTATTGGAGCAAGCTTTGCGGTTGAGCCTGATCCTTTTAAAGCCGCAGATCTGATGCTTAAGCATATTGACGGAAAAAGAAAAGCTCTTGGCTTGAGCTCAGAGAGGTGATCTGCAGTGAAAGATTTGATGATACGGTATGAACTTTGCATGGGCTGTCGCTCCTGTGAGATTGCATGTGCCGTTGAACATTCCCAAAGTAAAAATCTCTTTTCGGCTTTAGGGGAAAAACCAGCCCCTAAAAAAAGCATCTATGTGGAGTGCAGCCCTGGCCTTGAAATCTATACTCCAATCACCTGTCGCCACTGTGAGAATGCCCCCTGTGTCTCAGTTTGCCCAACAAAGGCTCTTTCCCGAGATGAAATTACAGGAGTTGTGAAACACACTCCTGATCTCTGCGTGGACTGCTGGACCTGCTCCATGGTTTGTACCCGCTTTTCTTCTCTATATCAATTAATTCTTGGTATAGGCTGCTGGACCTGCTCCATGGCCTACAATCGTGAAGTAATCAACAGACAAATAGAAAAAGGAGTAAAGTGTGACCTCTGCCAGAGCAGGGAATTGCCTGCCTGTGTTGAGGCTTGCCCGACACATGCTCTCACTTTTATAGATATAGAAAAACCTTAATGAGTAAAATGAGTGAGTTATAATTAAGCCTTAAGGGAACAAAAAGAATAATACAGTATTCCAAGAGTTCTGGGCTATTTCTTATTTGTTATTATTTTTTTTGTTCCTGATTTATAATAAGAATTTATTCACCGTTTATCTGTTCGTGCTCCAGAATGAGAATATATAAAGGAGCATCTTCATATTAATATACAAACCTTGGAAGAAAAGGGATCAGGGATGAAGAGTAACATTTATAGAAAGATAATGATTGCAACCGATGGTTCGGAATTCGTCAAAAAAGCAGTTGCCACATCAATTGAGATAGCGAAGTTGAGTGAAGCAAAGCTTTATGCCGTGTATGTAATTTCGTATACCGGATTATCGACAGCTTATCCTAAAGATGCGGGATGGGAAAAGGCTGCTCTTGACTATTTCAGAATTGAAGGCAAGGAAGCTGTTTCTTATGTAGAGAACGCTGCAAAAGCTCAAAACGTGGAGGTCGAATCCGTGATACTTGAAGGAAGCCCTGCAAATGAAATTGTCGATTTTGCAGAAAAAAACGATATTGACCTTATAGTAATGGGAACACTGGGAAAAACCGGACTCGAAAAGCTCCTGCTGGGAAGCGTGGCCGAAAAAGTAGTAAGGCATTCGAGGAAAGCAGCTCTTGTTGTAAGAGGAGAAAACGTTGAAAAAGAGAAATAAGGCGCTGATATTTTTCAATCAAAGAGTCCCGGAATTTCCCGGAAAAGATTGATTTACATTTTCATCCAAATGACTTCCAATGATAGAACTTTTTCTTAAGGTACTGGACTTTGCACTCCCGGTACTTGGAATGATTTTTGTCGGGCTT
>CAZCKG010000103.1:0-7100 GCA_964498825.1 uncultured Methanosarcinales archaeon | reverse complement strand
ATTGACCTTTAGTCTTTGTGTCCTTTCTGTGTTCAAATTTTCATTTTCCTTTTTTAGCAGGCATATTCTGGAAATACAAACTTTATATCGAACAAGTCTCTAACTCCTCATAGAAATATGTTCCTTTTTTAAATGAGAAATTATTCTCTTTATGGAGGATTCCATCCAGAACTGGATTAGTAAGATATGCACTATACGAAACTTTAATCTAAAGTTAGAGAGTAGAACTGGGAGTAGAACTACTTTACAACAAAGTAACTTATATTCATTCAAGGTAAAAGTGACAACTATGAAAGCTGCCTGCATCCAGATGAATATCTCCCTTTGCTCAAAACATGAAAACCTTGAACGTGCCCTCACCATGGCAGAAGAAGCGGTTTCAAAAGGAGCTGAGTTACTCGTCTTTCCGGAAGTTTTCTCAACAGGTTTTTGCTATGAGAGAATAGAAAAGGTAGCTGAAACTGCTTCCGGTCCTACACTCGAAGCTCTCTGCGCCTTTTCAAAAGAACATGACTGTATTCTTGCAGGTTCAATGATCGAAAAGAGAGAATCAGACGCAATAAATACAGAAAAGCAAATTCCTTCTCAGTTCAACCTGGGTTTCTGCATTGAATCCGGAAAAATTGCAGGATTGCACAGAAAGACTCACCTCTATGGTCCTGAAAAAGAACACTTTGCACATGGAGATCAAATAGCTCCTATCAAGCTTCAAAAATATGGACTTACTATAGGGCTCATGGTCTGTAACGAACTCCGCTACCCTGAAGTTGCAAGAAAACTGGCTCTTGAAGGAGCTGATATTCTGGTTTCTGCTGCCGAAATCCCAGATTTTTTCATAAACTCCTGGAGGACTATCTCACTTGCAAGGGCAATTGAAAACGAAATTCCGCACATTGCCTGTAACCGCGTAGGGGAGGATAAGTATTCGATTTATCCGGGTTGTTCTTTCATTGCAGATGGCTGGGGCCGTATTCTGGCAGAAACCTGGAAAGGTGAATGCACCCTAATAGGTGAAATTGATCTTGATGAAGCAAGAGAAATGAAGAAAACTACTTCGATCTTTGAAGGTCGGAGACCTGAGCTCTATTGATAAATCACTTTAGTTCGATTAGAAAGAGAGTCTATAAAGTCTGAAAAAGTTAAATAAAAAGTATTGAAATAGGAAATTGAAAAAGGTAAACCCTGAAGGGTTATCCTTTCAATTCTTTTAAAATCAGTTCGCGTGCAGTTTTTGCATCTGCTGTGCCTTTTGTCTTCTGCATGACCTTGCCTACAAGGAAGTTCAGGGATTTTTCTGCACCTCCAAGGTAGTCCTGGACTGCGGCTGCATTTTCGGCTATTGCTTCGGCCACGGCCTTTGTCACCAGGTCGTCTTCGGCTTTGAAAAGGCCTTTTTCTTCTATAATCTGGGACGGAGTTTTTTCTTCCTTGTCGTCCAGGATACTACGGATAACTTCAACTGCAGCTCTGTCGCTGATTTTACCTTCTGAAAAGAGGGTGACCAGTTCGACCATATCCGAGACTTTAAAGGAGTTTTCTATTTCCGGATCTTTAGTGTGGATGAAGCTGATCTTTTTCCCGTCATAAGAGGAAATTGCAAGATCACGATAGTTTAATTCTCCAAGGAAAACATCGGCAGTCCATGTAGCTGCAGTCTTTGGGTCTACACCTTTTGCACATACTCCTTCATAGAAATCAGCGAGCATTATCTTGGACGTGAGGGCTCTTGCATGCATGTCCGTGATGCCGTACTGATCTACGAAACGTGCACGCTTTGCATCCGGAAGTTCAGGCAGAGTTTCTCTAACTCCGGGAACCCAGCCTGCTACGCGCATTGGCATAAGATCCGGTTCGCGGAAGTAGCGGTAGTCTTCTGCCTCTTCTTTTGTCCTCATTGAGAGCGTTACTCCCCTGCCCTCGTCGAAGTGGCGTGTCTCCTGCACGATTTTTCCGCCGCGGCGAATTACATTTTTCTGGCGCATGATCTCGTAGAGAAGAGCTCTCTCAACTCCTTTATGGGATGAGATATTTTTTATTTCGACGCGAGTGCCCCAGTAAACCGAGACGTTTGCATCCACACGCATTGCTCCCTCAAGATTACCGTCAAAAACGTCAAGATATTCCAGAATATTCCTGAACTTGTCAAGGAAACGCCTTGCTTCCTTGGGGGTGCGCATATCAGGTTCCGTAACAGTTTCTATCAGGGACATGCCTGATCTGTTATAGTCTATAAGAACACCTTTGGACTTTTCAATGCTCCCAATATGCACAAGTTTTCCAGGGTCTTCTTCCATATGGGCTCTTGTGATCCCTACAATGTGTTCCCCATCTTCTCCTTCAATCACCACTTTTCCTTTGCTTACAATAGGAAAATCGTATTGAGTTACCTGGAAACCTTTGGGAAGGTCAGGATAGAAGTAGTTTTTCCTGTGGAACTGAGTCTCTTCTGCAATTTCTCCCTCAAGGGCAAGTCCTATCTTAATTGCAGCCTCTACGGCTTTTTTGTTCAGAACCGGAAGTGATCCAGGAAGGCCGAGACAAATAGGACAGGTGTGAGTATTTGGAGCTGCGTTGTGGTAATCTGTAGAACATCCGCAGAACATCTTGGTCTTAAGTTTGTTAAGCTGGACGTGGATTTCAAGCCCTATCCTTATACCGTCAGGGTTTTCATAGACCATTTATTCCACCTCCGGGGGTCTCTTTGTGTGGTAATCGGTATTCTGCTCGAAAGTGTAGGCTGCACGAAGGACAGTTTGCTCGTCAAAGGGCTTGCCCATAATCTGCAGTCCGATCGGAAGGCCTTCAGTAAAGCCACATGGTACTGAAATTGAAGGTACGCCTGCAAGGTTTATGGGGCAGGTATTGACATCCGAGAGGTAAAGGGTGAGCGGATCTTCAATTTTCTCCCCTATTTTGAAAGCAGGATTTGGCATAGTCGGAGCCATGAGCAGGTCAACTTTTGAAAGAGCTTTATCAAAGTCCTGTTTTACAAGGGTTCTTACTTTCAGGGCTTTTAGGTAGTATTTGTCGTGATAGCCTGCAGAAAGCGCATATGTTCCCAGGAGAATTCTTCTTTTCACTTCCGTGCCGAACCCATCAGCTCTGATCTTTGAAACCATGGCATGCCAGTTTTCCCCGCTCTCTCTAAATCCATAGCGAGTTCCGTCAAAACGGGCAAGGTTCGAGGACGCTTCACTCATTGCAATTATATAATATGAGGCAAGGGCGTACTTTATATGAGGCATGGAAACTTCTTCCCAGGTAGCTCCAAGACTCTCACATTTGTGTATAGCGTTCCATACTGCTTTATCAACATCCGGGTGGATGCCTTCACCAAAGAATTCTTTTGGAACCCCTATTTTCAGGCCTTTTACATCGTCAACCAGAGCTTTCTGGTATTCTATTTTACTGTCAATGGATGTGGAATCTCTCTTATCATATCCGGCTATAACATCCATGAGTACTGCGATGTCTGTCACATTGTTTGCAAGAGGCCCTATCTGTTCAAGCGAGTTTGCGTAAGCTACAACTCCGTATCTGGAAACTGCCCCATAAGTTGGTTTAAGCCCGACGACACCACAGAAAGCTGCAGGACAGCGTACGGACCCACCTGTATCCGAACCAAGGGCAAAAGGAGCTTCTCCTGCTGCAACAACTGCAGCACTGCCTCCTGAAGACCCACCAGGTACTCTTTCTAGATCCCAGGGATTTGCAGTAGGTCCAAAGTGGCTGGTTTCTGTCGACGATCCCATTGCAAACTCATCCATGTTGGTTTTTCCAAGGATTACCGCACCTGCAGCAAGAAGTTTTTCGATAACGTGAGCATTGAATGGAGGGATATATCCTTCAAGGATCTTCGAACCGCAGCTGTTTGGAAGCTCTACAACAGAGATATTATCTTTAATTGCGATTGGCACTCCTGCAAGAGGTCCTTTGTGGCCTTCGGAATCGATTTTTTTAGCCTGCTCAAGGGCTTTTTCAGAAACTGTTGTATAACCGTTTATTTTGCTCTTTCCTATTGCCTCGAGGTATTGAGCTGTTACTTCTTCGGCTGAGCTTTCTTCAATTTTCTGTTTTACCTGTGCAACACTCATCCACTTTGCCATTAAAAATCCCCTCAGCCGATTTTCGGGACTCTGAAGTACCCGTCCTGTTTGTGTTCGGTATTTGCAAGAACAACTTCCTGCGGAAGAGACTCTTCCACCACATCCTCCCTGAACATGTTATATACCTCAGCTACGTGATATGTGGGAGCCACATCTTCGGTAGGCAGCTCATCAAGCTGTCCGAAGTACCCCAATACTGAATTAAGTTTTTCCATATATTCGACTGTCTCCTTCTCGCTAATCTCAATGCGAGCAAGCCAGCCGATATGTTCTACATCTTCTTTTGTGATCATGAGAATTCCTCAAAAATAGAATGATCCTGAATAGAATGCCATTGGCACTGCATAATAGAAGCAGGCTAATGAAATAAATATATATTCTTCTTATTCTCAATTAGAGGATAAGTTAGAAGGGTTTTTAATACTATTTAATGTAGTATTTCTTCATTTTTTTTGAACATTGGCGACATCCTTTAATCTTTTATTTTTGTATTGAAGTGTCAACCTTGAGTATAATCATCACTTTTCAAAAGTGTTAAATGTCATTGATAACTGCATGCTATCTTCATTTGATATGGTTAAAACTGAATGTAGTAAATCGTAATGATTTTCTTTTTCCAGGTTTATTTAGATTTGATAACTTAGCTATCTTTAATCCTAACCTGTTTTTCTAGTATATTCAATTCTGATCATTTTCATATTTAACTAAAAATATGTTTTTGCAGAAATATTCGTCAAATTGTACTGAAAATTTCGCTGTCTCTCATGTATGTAAATTAGCTTTACAAAAGCTCTGAAATCACTTCAAAATCGCTCTGAAATCTCAAAATTCTTAAAAATTACTTTAGAAAATAGGTGATAAATTGATAATAAACAGAGTAGAGGTAGATAGATTTAACGAGACTATTCAAAAAGCAAGAGATGATCCTTCAAAAACAAAAAAAGTAATTGAGTTTGAAGGGAACTGGCAAATTGGAAAAACAGGGCCACAATTTTCCTCAAGTATAAATATTGAAAAAGGCGGAGAGTTCTTGCTTCAATCAGATGAGCCTGTAGCTTTAGGAGGTGGAGGAACTGCTCCCAATCCCGTACAGTATGCCCTTTATGGAATAGCAGCCTGTTTTGCAGCTACCTTCGCCAAATGGACTGCAATGGAAGGTATAGTACTCAATAAGTTTAAGATAAAGGTAAGAGCTGATATGAATCTAAGCGCAAGCTTTGGAATTTTTCAAGAACCTTTAATTCCTATTTACGATTTTATTAGATTCGAGATTTTAGTTGATTCAGGAATGAATACAGAAGAAATCCAAAAATTTAGTGAGATAACAAAGCAGCGATGTCCGTGCTATTACTGTTTGACTACCGCAATTATTCCCGAAATCGTATTCACAGATGTAAATCAGGAAGTTTAAATCAGGTGTGTTTACTTATTTTTTCCGCACCCGAGTTTCACTTCCCGAGTTCCGCGTCGGGAGCACGGTGTCCTTTTCGCTTCGCTCAAGAGGACTAGTTTATGGGTAGAGAATTATTGATTTTATATTATGAGGAGTAAACCATGAGCAAACGACTCCTCTTTTTTGTGTCGCTTGCTCATGAAAAATCTTTTTGTCTGTTTCTACTCTATCTTATGATTTCTCTCTTCTGTGGAGATCGTACATCTGGACTTTTTTCATTTTTGCCAGGTTGAGTACTCTCTCAAGTTCGTCGTCAGTAAGTTGACGGGCTTCAATGTAGCCGTTGTCTACGGCTTCGTTAAAGATTTCATATCCTATGGATGAGCGGGTTAGAACTGTGGTCCAGCCCTTTGGGCTTCCAACCCCACCAAATGAGATGTCTGAGTTTTCGGCGGTGAGGTCAGTGCAGAAACGGCAGGAAGAGCTTCGGTATTCGTCAAAGTCACTGAGTTCGAAGATGTGTTCTTTTCCGTCTTTCAGAGTCACTTCAAACTTTCCTTTCCGGATTTTCATGGCATCTACGTTTTCGAGTGTGATTCCATAGCTTTCAAGCACGGTTTTGATCCCTTCATATGAAAAGGTGTCCATGCAAAAGAGTCCCAGTTTGAGAACTCTTGCCCGCATGAAGAGGTGCAGGAAACCGTAGGAGCTTTTCTGCATTTTTGTGACAGCATCTATGTTGCAGCTGGTTCCTACAAAGGCAATGCTGTTCATTCCCTGTTTGACTGCGCTCATGAGGGCTTCAAGCGTCATCGAATGGGAATAGACGCTGCCGCTGCTCTCAAGAATCTCTTCCCTGGTTTTTGCTACGATTGGAACTGGTTTCCAGGGTTCTTCTTTTGAGCGGGTTGTAACTACAGCAGAGTCGATCAGTCCTTCATCCAGGGCATATAGGAGAAGAGAAGTTACAACTCCTCCATCCTGGCCCTTTATTTCAGGAATAGCTGATCTTGCAGCGTATGCAAACCGGAAACTTCCAACAAGTCCCTCTTCTGTGGTGATGGTTCTTGGGCACTGGTAGTAACAGACTCCACAGGCTTTACAGGGACCGACCAGTTTTGGTGCCCCATTTTCAATGGTTATGTACTCGCAGCTTGCTGCACAGGCTCCGCAGAGAGTGCAAATGCCTGGTTTTATAATATCCTTTTTAAGTTTCCCAAAGGAAATTTTTTCTTTCTCACTAAGGGTTCTTTTAAGCCTAATTACACTTTTCTCCAGTACATCGAATTTCTGTTTACATTCGGGACTGCAGAAATGATATTTTTTTCCCCCGTAATCCGAAACATATTCAGTATTGTTAGATATAATCTTCTTGCAAATGGGATCCAGTGGCATTAAAAGCCTCCGATTCAGATTAAACGAAAAGTTCAGAGATCATTACCATATGAGATATTCTCCGGATGAATATGATTTCTCAGGACGAATATGATTTCTCAGGACGAATATGATTTCTCAGGATGAATAGAATGTCAGCCTTAAAAGGTTTTGAATATCTCTGTTAAATGTATATACATCTTTTTATAGTAGTATCATTTATAATT
>CAZCKG010000102.1:0-7116 GCA_964498825.1 uncultured Methanosarcinales archaeon | reverse complement strand
CTGGTTTGAAAAAAGAAATTTCCGGAATCTAATCCCGGCGAGGAAAAACAATTTTGGTTTTTAAACTTATTAATCCTCAACTAGATCCAGAATTCTGAGGGCAAAGTATGCACCGTTTGCTCCGTTGTCGATCCCTACGCTTCCTACGGGTACTCCAGGTGGCATCTGGGCTATAGAGAGGAGAGCATCGAGTCCTCCAAGCTTTGCGCTGACAGGAACTCCTACTACAGGCTTTTTCGTTCTTGAAGCCACTACACCCGGAAGGGCTGCCGATAAACCTGCAATTGTTATAAAGACCCTTGCATCGGTGCTTTTAACGTAATTGTCAAGTTCTTCCGGGTTCCTATGAGCGGAAATAACCATTACTTCAAAAGTATATTTGCTTTTTTCAAGTACGGATATTGCACGATTGGCAATTGATCTGTCGGATTCAGAACCCATAATTATTGAGATGTCAACCATTTTTTGTTCCTCTTGGACGTCAGGGCAGGTTTCCTTTGCCACTCAGCTCATTCTGACGTTCGATACTCATCCTGATAAGAATCTCAAAAATAGCCTTCACGGACCCCACATCAAGATTGAGTTCAGTTGCGGCATTCAGGGCCCTGTTGACTACAATCTCATTTTGCTTCTGGTCATTTATCGAAGTTCCATTTATTCTTTTTGATTCAAGCACCTTTTCAGCCAGATTGACTCTTCTATCAATGAGGGCAAGGATTTCCCTATCAATTTCTTCAATTTCTTTGCGGACAGCTTCAAGTTCGCTCAAGCAGAACCCTCCCTTTGTAAAGATATTGCATCTCTATTGGTTATAGTGGTTTCTATGACTTTACCTTCAACTCCGCAGCTTTCCCAGGCAGATTTCAGCTCCTTTATCTGATCAGCTTTCACAAGTGCTGCATAGGAAGGACCTGTTCCAGAAAGGCTCACTCCTTTTACTCCACATTCAAGAGCGCGAAGTATGGGCTCAGTCTCAAAGCCAAGAGCCCCACAGTAAAGGAAACCATTTAGTGTCATGGCCCGTTCGTAGTCACCTTTCAGGGCAAGCTCGTAGGCTATTTCTATATACGGAGCAATCAATCGAGATCTTTTCACATTCGTATCTGCACTGAAAGCTTTTCTGGAAGGGGCAAATATCAGGACTTTTGAGTCGAATTCTTCGCGTCTGATAAGCTGCATTTCCCGGTTGTCAGTGACAACAATTCCTCCGAAAAAAGACGCACAAGCATCATCAAAGGCACCTGTTACAGTGACTCCCACTTCTTTTGCAGCTTTCACTCCAAGTTTAACTATCTCAAGAGAAGGGAGAGTCTCACCAATTGCTTTAAGGGTTGCAAGGACTGAAGCGTTTGCTGCGGCACTGCTACTCTTGAGCCCGCCTGCAAGAGGAATTTCACTTCTGGTCTTTATTGTACCACCAAGCTCAACTCCGAATTTCTCAAGGGCCAGTTCGACACAGCGCTCTATAAGACGGGTATCTCCATCAGGCATCTCTTCAATAAAACCTGAAATTCCGGTTTCACTTTCTGAAAGTTTAACTTTTGCAAAGGTCTTCAAATCTATCCCGAATGCTGCACCTTTCCAGGTAGCAATAGCATTTATTATGGTTCCTGCCCCTGACGCGCAGGCGTGCCCTTCAAATGTCATCACGTCCAGAATGTTTTGCTATTTAATAATTTTTGCGACCTCCTTCCGAAGCAGGCCCGAGCGTGCTCCGGGTAAAGAGCTCTGCAACTTATCTGTAAAAAAGAATAAACTCGTGGATATAAATAAAAAAGTTGAGTTCAATATATAGAATAAGTGTATCTATATATTAATTGATCTCTAATATAAGTAATTCTAGATATTAATTGTTTCAGGTTTACGCTTATTAACCAAAAACGGGGAATCGATATAGAAACCAGAAAAGTACAGCAGACAGGCGGATCTACTTATATTATTTCTCTTCCTAAACAATGGGCTGAGAAAGTCGGTATCAAAACAGGCGTTAGAGTTGCTCTTCATACACAACCAGACGGAAAACTATTGATAGACCCGGTTCTGGAAGAACGGGAAATTAAAACCAAGAGAATGGATGTTACTGGTTATGAAATAAATGCATTAGAGAGAGATATTATCGCGGCATATCTTTACGGATATGACAGAATTGAGTTTTCGTCAAAAAGAATACTGGCAGAACAAAAGCAGGTAATCAGGAAAGTTTGCTACAAACTGATAGGCCCTGAAATTATTGAAGAGAGCTCAAACTTCGTAGTTATCCAGGATCTTCTGAACCCAAATGAGCTTCCTATCAAAAAAGGGGTACATAGAATGTTCCTTATTGCAGGGTCCATGCAAAAGGATGCGATTAGAGCCCTTAGAACGGCTGACCATGACCTTGCCCTTGATGTTAGCCAGAGAGATGATGAAGTTGACAGGTTATGCCTCCTGATTTCCAAACAATTCCGCTCTGTCCTTTGCGGAGGAAGAATGCCGGATTCTGCAGAGACAAGCATTGAGGAATATCATGATTTTAGAATGGCCGCAAGTCCTCTTGAGAGGATAGCAGATCATTCACAGAGAATAGCAAATGTTGCTTCGAAATTGCAGCAGCCTATTAAAGACAATATTATTGAAGATGTAGAGGCTCTTAATGATGCTTATATGGAATTGGTAAAGCAGTCAGTTGAGGCACTTTTTGCTGCAGATACCTCTCTTGCAAACAAAGTAATAAATAACGTTAAAGAAATGCATGCAAGAATGGGGGAAGTGCGCGCATCTATCCTCAGATTGGAATCACATGAGGTCATGATTTCTCTTGGGACAGTTGTGGATAGTCTCGCCAGAATAGGGGATCTTGGCTCTAATATAGCTGAAATCGCAATAAATTCAGCAATCGTAAACAAATAAATCAAATTGATTGAAAGAATACAAACAGGTCAGGTCAGTTGAGAATAGACATTAATGAGAATAAATATAATAGTTTCCGGAAAAAGCAGGAATAAGGTCAGTAAGAATGAATATAACGATTTCCGGGAAAAAGAAAATAAGCTCTATCTGAATAACATCGAAAATTTTTCTTTTAAATAAATTTTCTTTTCAAAAAGTCATTTATATTTTTAAGATTGTATGAATAAAAATCGGAAAAATTATAAAGGAAAGTACTGAACATCAATAAACGCATAAAGTTTTAGTATAAATGAGATGAGTTAGGGAAGAGCTGAAAATTTTCTACTTAAAAACTTTTTATTGAAGATGTTCAGAAAATCGGGCGATAGAAGTAATTTATTTATATTCAGGTGTTATTTTCACGGAGGCACTTTCTATCTTTCCATAGAGATGTTTATAATTTCTATTTATACCCAGTTATGCCGATACGAAAAAAAGCACTTCTAATTCCCGCAGTGTAACAAATGGAAATTATTTATATGCATGGATCAATTAGATAAAAAGATCATTACAACACCAACCCATAAAGGAAAGCAATCCGAGTTATTTTAGGTTTTATGCTTTTCCCAATGGAGGGAAGCCATGAGTATGATAAAACGATTTAAGGTAAGCTTTTCAAAAATATTTAGTAAACTGTTCAAGAAAAAAGGAGCATGTATAGGAATCTACGGTCCACCAAATGCCGGCAAAACAACCCTTAGTAATCGGATCCTTAAGGACTGGGTCGGAGCCGAAGAAGCAATGGGTTCGGTTTCCCATATAGCCCATGAAACCAGACATGCGAAAAGAAAGAATGGGGTCACTATCGCAGCTAACGGACACACAATATCCCTTGATATCGTAGACACTCCCGGGCTTGCCACGAAAATTGACTTCCATGATTTTATGGAACAGGGAATGAGTGACTCTGAGTCGAAGAAAAGATCTAAAGAAGCTACAGAAGGCGTTATTGAAGCTGTCAAGTGGCTCGATGATCTTGACGGTGTTATACTGGTTATGGATTCCACTGAAAATCCCTATACCCAGGTCAACGTAACTGTAATAGGAAACATGGAAGCCAGAAATCTGCCGCTTTTGATCGTAGCAAATAAAGTAGATCTTCCTGATGCAGATCCAGCCGTTATAAAAGAAGCTTTCCCGCAGCACCCCATGGTGCCTGTTTCGGCTCTTGAAGGAGTAGGAATGGATGCATTTTACGAAGCTCTGGCAAAACAGTTCGGGTGATCGACATGCAGGGAATTCAACTTGATCTCATATCCGAAGCCAGGATCTCGCAAATGGCTTCAATGGAAAAAGTCCGGTATATAATTGATGAAGTGCGGAAAGGTAAAATCCTGGTGCTTGAAAAGGGTCTTAACCCTATGGAGGAAGCAAAGCTAATAGAGATGACAATGTCAGCCATTCAACCTGATGTGTTTTCAGGTATTGAAATGCAGAGTTACCCTGCAAATGCGGACGCTTCTTTGCTAGGAAAGCTATTTAAAAAACAAAGCAACAAAAGACTTACAGTTATAGGGCCTGCAAACCAGCTCAAAACCCTTAAAAAAGATCGAAACCTGATCAGTGCACTTGTCTCTGCAAGTAAGTAACGAAGTGAAGCAATGTGTGCCCAGAAGACCCAAGACCTGGAAGTAAAAATATTCCCTCCTCAGTCCCTCAGTTCCTTTGAGATGGGTAGAAATGACGTCAATGTTGTTTGTACCTACGGAAAAATAGCAGTATGGTTTGGACGGAAGGTTCCTGATTATATTATAGCGCAGGTACTCCTAGGAATCTCGAAAATAGATCAGTCTACGGTTCACGAGTTTGAAATGATATGTAACTTTGACGAGATAACGGAGTATGAAAGTAAAGGATATACATTAGTGTCCTATGGAAAAACAGCCACTGGTTATCGCGTAAATTATAGTATTCCTTTTTCCAATAGAAAAGCTCTTTTCCACCTGTCAAAGCATATACTTGAAGAGCTTCGAAAAGGAGAAGCTCGTAAGGACTTTTACTGGAACGGAAATGACTGCGATATCCAGAGGCTTTATCAGGAATTCAAAAACAATATCGAAAACTGGGAACTAAAAGCCATAAACTATAAGACCGATAAATCTGAACCACAATCAAATCGATAATAAGGCGGACTACCAGCACTGTAGTGAGACAAAATTAACTTCCAGTACTTATTCCTGAGATTCACAATAAGCTTTGATTTAAGTAAAAAGGTATCAAGAGAGGATTTTGAGCGAGGAGTTTTCAGGAGTTATTTTTATATCTATGTAGAGGTAGATAATGCTCTAATCGATTATTATAAACAGCCATTTATTTAACCCAATGTTTTTTGGAGAACTCATATGAAAGAAACTCAGATAAATAATTGTGAAGATGTATTATTATCGATGAGACTGATCGTAGAAAACCTCAATGAGGTTATTGACAGACTTGACATCGAAGCCATAAAGGCTATGCTCCAGAAAACCATGGACAGTGATAGGATCTTTGTTATGGGAGCCGGGAGATCAGGGCTCGTTGCCAAAGCATTTGCTATGCGGCTTATGCACCTGGGATTCAGCGTATATGTGGTTGGTGAAACCACAACTCCTGCTGTTCGGCCTCCTGATGTTGTGATTGCGATCTCAGGGTCGGGGGAAACCCGTTCCATAGCTGACCTTGGGAAAATAGTAAAAGACATAGGTTCTACCCTTATAACGGTCACCTCCAAAAAAGAATCTACACTCGGCAGAATCTCAGATATTGCTATGGTTCTTCCGAGCAAGAGTAAAAACGATCATGACGCAGGTGGTTACCTTGAAAAAAGCATGCGCGGAGAATACAGAAACCTGCCTCCCCTGGGTACTTCTTTTGAAATTACCTCTATGGTTTTTCTTGACTCAATAATCGCTCAGCTAATAACACTTACAGGTGCTTCTGAAGCCGAACTTAAATCAAGGCATACGAATATTGAATAAGGCCCGAAAAATCACCAGAAATGAGGTATTTTTCAGAGACGACAGGGACACAGGAGAGCTAAATATGAAGGAGATAAAATTTTCAGAGAATGTGGCCAGAATAGACACATCCGGAATTAGAAAGATTTTTGAAGCTGCAGGCTCGGATGCCATTAACCTTGGACTCGGGCAGCCAGATTTTGATACTCCAGAACATATAAAAGCAGCGGCTATAAAAGCCATAAATGAAGGTTTTACAGGCTATACTGTAGGTCCGGGAATCCCGGAACTCAGGGAGGCCCTGAGCGTAAAATTCAAAGAGGAAAATGGATTTTCGGTTTCTCCTCAGGAAATAATTGTTACATCCGGCGCCTCGGAAGCTCTTTCTATTGCCCTTGCAGCCCTCCTCAATCCGGGAGATGAAGTCCTTATCTCAAATCCAGGATTTGTTTCCTATAACGCGCTGACTGAAATTCTGAATGGCAAAGCTGTGAGTGTCCCTCTGGCAGATGACCTTACTATGAAGCCTGATGCCGTGCTTGAAAAAATAACCCCGAAGACTCGAGCCGTTATACTCAACTCTCCTTCAAATCCCACAGGTGCGGTTGCAAGCAGGGCAGATATCAAAGCCCTTGCAGAAATTGCAGAAGACCACAATATAACCATTATTTCAGACGAAGTCTATGAGTATTTCATCTACGAAGGGGAGCATGTAAGCCCTGCAAGTTACTCGGACAATGTAATTACTGTAAATGCAACATCCAAAAGCTATGCTATGACCGGCTGGAGACTTGGGTATGTTGCAGCTAAAAAGGAGTATACGGGCCAGATGCTCAAGGTACACCAGTACATGCAGGCCTGCGCCAATTCGGTCGCTCAGAAAGCCGCTTATGCCGCAGTTACAGGGCCTAAAGACTCAGTTAATTCCATGCGGGAAGAATTCAAAAAACGAAGAGATGTACTGGTAAAAAGACTGAATGAGCTCGGAATGGAATGTTCTCTTCCCAAAGGAGCTTTCTATGCCTTTCCAAAAGTTGCGAATTCAGCAGAAGTTGCCTCTAAATTAATATCAAATGGGGTTGTTGTCGTTCCGGGTACTGCTTTTGGAAGTGAGGGTGATGGATATATAAGAATTTCCTATGCAGCCTCCATGAAAGATATTGAAAAAGCTCTTAGCATCATGGAAAAAATACTCTGAAAAGAGAAAATCCATAGTAAAAATTATAGGGAAGAAAATCTTTACTTTTTTATT
>CAZCKG010000101.1:0-7137 GCA_964498825.1 uncultured Methanosarcinales archaeon | reverse complement strand
TTTTGAACCGCATAATATCGATTACGAGGTTTTTGCTTAAATTTGTATGGGTGAAGGGATTAACTTTCGAATATATTCCATGAAAATATAATTCAGTTGACGTTTTTTCACTTCAATCAGTAAAATTCCCCAAGGAAATAGAATCGCTTAATCTAAAGAAGCTCTGCAAAGTGCTCCTTCTAAATCTGAAAAAAACCACTTGTTCTTGGCTCTCTTTTCTTAAAGTTATCTTAACAAACGTATTCGGGGTAGATTTAAGCAGACCGCCTGCAGGAAAAATATGTTTTAACTGATTAAAAAAGAGGTTTCAAGTAAGAAATAAACTCATACAACTTCTGATCCAGTAGATGATTTTTCAGCAATAGCTACGTACTCGGCAAAGGATTCGGATTCAGGAATAGGTAAATTGTCCTCCAGAAGTCCCTGCACGTGCATTTCAATAGCTTCATAGATGTTTTTCTCTACCTCTTCTCGGGTGGAACCGGTAGCTACACAGCCCGGTAGGTCAGGTGAATATGCCGAATAGTTATTATTTGCTTTTTCGATTACAACGAGGAAACGATGCATGATTTAGTCCTCTATTTTTAATTGAGCTTGTTTTAATATGCTGTTCAATGTTCCTGGAGCAAGATTATCTCCACTATGCCCTGCAATTGTTACCCTGCCTGGTTTAGTAGGGTGCTTATATTGCCTGTGGCTACCTTTTGTTGCAACCAGATACCAGCCATCGGCTTCAAGAAGTTTTATGACCTCACGTACTTTCATTTCAATCTGTCTTCATGGATATTTAAATCTAATTCGAAAACTTACAGAATTCGGGTAGGTGGAGTTCATTTTTTAATCTGATGACAATCCATTCATCAATTACTTCTTCCAGGCTTCTGCGACATTCTTCTAAGGTCTTGCCTGTAGCCCATACACCCTCAAGTTCGGGAACCTCACCATAATAAGGTTCTTTGTCATCGATTATTTCATATTTTGCCCTTTCAAGAGCTGCGTGGATGTACTGGATAGGCATGATTACACCTTTCCGAATGTGGTATATCTAGTTTTATGCTGTTTAAATCTTATATAGATTCTGTGGATCGGATGATTAAGTTTTGGTTTACTGCTGCTGACCGATGAAGAAAATGCCTCTTTCTAAATTATGAAGATTTTTTTCTTATCCATAACCACCTGAAAAAGTCGCTTGAATCTGAAAAACCTCCCTCAAAGGGAAAATAATTGCTTAATCTAAAAAAGCTCTGCAAAGTGCCTCTTATAAATCTATAAAAATCACGGGTTTTCAATTTCGCTTTTTTACTTCATCTTAACAAACGTATTCGGGGTAGATTTAGCAGACCGCCGGCAGGAAAAATATATTTCAATTGAAATGGAGTATATGGAAAAAATTGTATCGGATAACTCGAAAATTTGCCGATACCGATATATACTACATGACACATATCGGATATATTAAATTATGGCCAATACCGATACTACCCTGATTCGAGAAGAACTCCTTGCACGAATAAATGAAAAAATGAAACAGCTAGACTCAATTAGGCCAGTTCCAGCAGATGCTTTAGCAAGGCTGCATGAAGAGATGAGGTTAGTTCATACCTATCACTCCAATGCAATAGAGGGCAATACGCTCACACTTCAGGAAACAAAACTTGTTCTGGAAGAAGGACTGACCATTGGAGGGAAATCTCTCAGAGAGCATCTTGAAGCAAGCAATAACGCAAAAGCTTATGACCGGATGGAAGAGCTGGCAAAGAAAAAATGCTCAATAGACCATGTTACAATTCAGGAAATCCATGAAATTGTAACCCTTGGCATACTTGAAGATGCCGGAAGATATCGCACAAGAAATGTGAGAATAGCAGGTGCAGTAAAGACTCCTCCTGATTGGTCGAAGATAGTGAAACTCATGGATGAGTTAATTGAAGATATAGCTCAAAGCAAGGCGCATCCCATTGAAATAGCTTCATTCCTGCATCACAGATTTGTTGAAATTCATCCATTTAGCGATGGAAACGGACGAGTAGCCCGGCTTCTCACAAACCTGTATTTGATCTCAAGGGATTATCCTCCTGTCGTGCTCAAAAAAGAGGACAGGGGAAAATATTATAAATTTCTTAGGGCTGCAGATGCTGGAAACCTGAGAACATTTGCTAATTTCATTGCAAAAGCTGTGGATGAAAACCTAACTCTCTACCTCTCCATCTCAGGAGGAAACGACGAACTACTGCCTCTAAAAGAACTTGCCATTGAAACTCCTTATTCTCAGGAATACCTCAGCTTGCGAGCCAGACAGGGGCTCCTGGATGCGGTAAAAATCGGAAAAACGTGGCATAGTTCAAAACGTGCGGTTGAACAGTATCTATCTGAACATGGGAAAAAAGATGTTTGATTTTCGTATTCAGCGGTCCAATTTCGGGCACTTCCGAATACTTAAAACTGGGGAAATGTTTTAAAATATTAGAAGAAAGACACTAAATTTTAGTTTCAAACAAGTTCATGCTTATTTATCTGAATTTTAAATTGCCATGTATCTGTTTCAGAATTAGGAGTTTATAACAGGTAATACCCATTTTACCAAAATTGTGAGAATAGCAAATATAATAATAAGCCAAATTACCCAACCGGGCAAATTCTCGGGCGTATCAACCATACCAACAGATACATCAGAATCATATAAAAAGACACATAGATGGATAACTCCAACTTATCTTTTTCGAATCAATTTTGAGTTCCTTGAAAAGATAAGGAGAAATTTTCACCTCTTATTAAGCGATCCATTTTCGGGCTACTTTCTTTAGTCTATAATTCCTCTAAAAAACGTCGCATGAATCTGAAAATCCCCCCTCAGAGGAAAAGAATCGTTAAATCTAAAAAACCCTGCAAAATACCCCTTATAATGCTGCAAGAATCAAGTTTTTTCAATTTCACTTTTCTTAACCTTATCTTAACAAACGTATTCGGGTAGATTTCAGCAGACCACGTTTCGATTAAGAAAGGCTGGACGCTCATAAATGTTTCATTAAATTATTCTCCGGTTTTTGACATATATGGAGAACAAATTGTTCCTGTGATTTTCCCATGGATTAATTGCAATTTTAACAGACTTTTTGATATGCTAAGCTACCCTCTGAACATATTTGATTCAAAGAGGAATACGAAAGAAGAAAAGACGCTTTACAAGAGACTGGTTGTAAAATTTAAATCTTTAATGGAAAATTGGAGAGAATTTAGACCTGTTAGATCTCACATAGAAGATGTGTTTAAAGTAGCCAAAAAAACATGCAATATTGAGAATTTACACCGATATACGATACATTCTGTAAAAAATACTGCTCTTTGGCTGTATTTTTTACGGAGGCCGTTACAGCTTTCTTTATTAATAAGCTCATCTCAAAACCAACTTTATTTCCGCATCAATAAGAATTTCAGAAACATTTCCTAACCAGAGTATTTGTTATTCCAAATTTTAGATAAGAGAAAGTGGTTTTGAGTTTTGGGATCGGCTCAATGATAAAAAGGAATTAAAACGCTTGGCTGAGAGTTAAGAAAAAAAGCATCATATACAAATAGCTATAATTTTGGCTTACTTTCCATAATTCTCTATATCTTCTGAACAGTACACATATCTTTACATAAGGCTTGGCACACAGCACTACGTCATCCGCACATTAAATTTATTGCCGAAGCCATGATGCGTATATACTCCGAGTTCCGAATATTATTTGATAAGTTACTAAAATACTTTTTTAACTAATTATGTTAGTATGAATTCAATAGCTGGCGCTTTTAAATAAGTTAGCTCAGGAACAAACTTTTTTATAATAGATAGATGCAAAAGAGATAAGCCTGCAAAGGCTATCAACAGGAACTCTGGTTTACATTTTTCTGCAGGGTCCGCCAGTAAAATATATGTGAGGTTTTGAATAATGTCAGAAGAGAACCGTGTCGGCAGTAAGATACGCCAGCTTAGAGAAGCCCAGGAGATGACCGTCGAAGAACTGGCTGAGGCCAGTCAGAGCAGCGTGGAATTAATCCAGCAGTTAGAAGACGGAGCCCTGGTTCCATCCTTAACGCCTCTTTTAAAGATCGCTCGGGCTTTAGGCGTCCGCCTAGGTACTTTTCTGGACGATATGCCCCAGAGTGGGCCTGTAGTTGTCAGGGCAGGGCTGTCTGAGAATGTAGTTCGTTTTTCGGGAAAGACTGAGAGACCAAAAAAGAGTGCTCTTGATTTTTATTCCCTTGCTTCGGACAAAGCAGACCGCCACATGGAGCCTTTCATAATTGATATCCATCCTTCTCCTGAGGAAAGCCATAAGCTCTCTTCTCATGAGGGAGAGGAGTTCATCTATGTCCTTACAGGGGAAATCGAGATTTTTTATGGAAAGGATGTTCATAAGCTGAACACCGGAGACAGCATTTACTATGATTCTATTGTCCCGCATGATGTTCATGCAGCAGGAAAAGAGGATGCAAAAATACTGGCTGTAGTTTATGCTCCTCTGTGAATTCGAAGTCAGATAGAGAAAAAAGTAAAACTTAATATTAATTAGCGGGAAGTTCGAGACTAAAGGAAATCAGATATAAGCATTAAATATTCAGGGAATCCAAAATGTTCAGTACAATAGTCAGTCCACGCTTTGGGGACATAGACGGGCTTGGGCATGTAAACAATACAGTCCTTCCGGCATGGTTCGAAATAGGAAGAAACTCCGTGTTCCGACTTTTTTCACCGGATCTTGATCTCAGCCCTGATGTCTGGCACCTCATTCTTGTCAGGACCGAGTTTGATTTTCTGCGCCAGATGTATTTCAGGTCTGATGTGGAGATCAGGACTTTTATTGCAAGGATAGGGAACAGTTCCTTTACTGTCGGGCACGAAGCCTGGCAGGAAGGGGAACTTAAAGTAAAGGGCCAGGCAGTGCTGGTCTACTATGACTTCAAGCTCCAGAAAGCAATCCCCCTTCCTGATTCGATCCGTGACACGTTGAAAGAACATATGCTTCCTGCGATGGAAACTGCTGAGCTTGATACGGATTCTCCCTGCTCTATTTGAGTGTACTTGATGGAACGCCCGCAAACTGGATTTTAAAGTACAGGATTTGTTCCTGAACTTAAGTCAACAGTCTTTAAAGGTAAATAGTGCAAGTGGGAGGCTAAAACCATGCATCTTATAGAAGATTCTCTGGGAGAATACTTTGAAAAACAGGTGGCTGTAGACCCCGATCACGAATTTATAGTTTATCCGGACCGTAACCTGCGTTTTACTTACGGGCAGTTCAACGAAAGAGTCAATAACCTTGCAAAAGGGCTGCTTGCCATAGGGATAAAAAAGGGAGACCATGTAGGAATCTGGGCAAAGAATGTCCCTGATTGGCTAACTTTCATGTTTGCCACTGCAAAAATCGGAGCAGTGCTTGTAACTGTGAATACTGCTTATAAGAGCCATGAGGTAGAGTATGTGCTTAAACAGTCAGATATGAAGGCTCTGGCTCTTATTGACAGTTTTAGGGATGTTGATTACCTTGAAATTATCAACGAACTGGTGCCTGAGCTTAAAAGCTCCGAGAGAGGGCGCTTGAAGAGTAAAAATTTCCCTCACTTAAAGAGCGTTATTTACGTAGGCCAGGAAAAGCATAGGGGTATGTATAATACCAGTGAACTTATGCTTCTCGGCAGCCATTATCCGGATGATGAACTAAAAGAAATTCTGGATAGCGTCAGTGGAGACGATGTGGTCAATATGCAGTATACTTCAGGAACTACGGGCTTTCCGAAAGGCGTTATGCTGACCAGCAAAAATATCCTCAACAACGGGCTTTCCATAGGTGACCGCCAGAAGTTCACTCCTGCAGACAGGCTGTGTTTGCCAGTCCCCCTCTTCCACTGCTTCGGTATCGTGCTTGGAGTTATGGCAATTTTGACTCACAGGGCAACACTTGTCATGCTTGAGGTTTTCGACCCTCTCCTTGTGCTTGCTGCAGTCCAGAAAGAAAAGTGTACGGCTCTCTATGGCGTACCTACGATGTTTATTGCCGAGTACACTCATCCGATGTTCGATATGTTTGACCTCTCTTCCATGAGGACAGGAATCATGGCTGGCTCAACCTGTCCTGTGGAAGCCATGAAAAAGGTCGTAAAAGATATGCACTGCTATCAGATTACCAGTGTTTACGGACTTACGGAAGCCTCCCCTGGAATGACCCAGACAACCGTGGATGATCCTGTAGAACTCAGGGTCGAAACCGTAGGTAAATGTTTCCCAGGTGTAGAAGTTAGGGTAGTTGACCCTAATACCAATGAACCGGTGCCCCCAAATAATGTAGGAGAGATATGCTGCCGCGGGTATAATATAATGAAAGGTTACTATAAGATGCCCGAAGAAACGAAAAAAGTTATCGATGAAGGCGGCTGGCTTCACAGTGGAGATCTTGGGACCTGTGACGAAAATGGCTACTACAGGATTACTGGCCGTATAAAGGATATGATCATTCGGGGTGGAGAAAACATCTATCCTCGGGAAATTGAAGAGTTTCTGCATGAGATGCCCGGAGTTAAAGATGCCCAGGTTGTGGGCATGCCTGATAAAAAATATGGGGAAATTGTAGGAGCTTTTGTGATTCTGGAAAAGGGTGCAGATCTTACAGAAGCCGACATAAGGGACTATGCTGTAAGCAAGATCGCCCGCTACAAGGTTCCGAGACATATTTTTATTGTGGACGAATACCCGCTTACTGCAAGCGGAAAAATCCAGAAATATAAGCTAAGGGAACTGGCTGTAGAGCTCCTTAAAAAACAGGAAAATGGATGCTAAAACAGAAGAACTGTATTAAAAAGATAGGATCATTAACAGGATCGTCAATAGGATCGTTAATAGGATAGTTAGTTCAGTATATCGGCCATAAGGCCGGTATTTTTTCCATTAAAATTTTGGTTGTGGGTGAGAGTTTTAGAAAATAGTAAGCATAAGAATCTCTCTTTTCTGAAATACAGGAGATATAATCGTTCTTTCGGAATTGTTATAACCTGGAGGACACGACCAATTTTTGGTTGACTGTTTTTTAGTTGAATGTTTTTTAGTTGACTGTTTTTTAGTTGAATGTTTTTTAGTTGAATGTTTTTTAGTTGAATGTT
>CAZCKG010000100.1:0-7159 GCA_964498825.1 uncultured Methanosarcinales archaeon | reverse complement strand
TAGTGCAGCTCGGGGCAGTTTTAAATTCCATGAAAGCGATTTAGAACGAAGATAGTATGATGATGAAAGATAAGGGAAAACTTGTAATCTGGCCCGCATACATTGACCAGACTAAATCCAGGAGCAGTGGCAGAATAATCTCCCGAAAAAATGCTATAAAAGAACCGCATCTTAACGAAATAAAAGAAGCCGCCGTAAAACTTGGGCTGAGTCCCGAGGTAGAGCCAGAAAAAGCCTACCCAAAATCCTGGTGGGAGGTAAGCGGGAGAGTGCTTGTGGACGATAAAGGTCCGAAATCCGTGATTGCAAAACAGATAGCTTTAGCCATAAAGAAGATGAGAGGCCAGGAAACTCCTGCAAAAACTTAAAGTTACAATTGTCTTCATATGGAGATCTGGGCTGGCGTCTGAGGGTTATTTTCTGTAAAAGCTGACCCGAAACCGGAAGTAGAAGGGTTCTGAAAGAAAAAGTGCTTAAGTCTTTTTTAACCTCTTATAGGGATATCGCATTTCTTTTCCGCAGCACTGGCATGAGATGACGATGTATCCCTCTTTCAGCCTGTAGCGGACATTTTTCCCTGGAACGAGAAAAGCATAGCAGTGTTTGCAGATTCTACTTTTGATCTCCCTTGGGATACTCATCCTGTTTCTCATTGAAATATTCCTGATAAGCTGCACATAGCGTTCGCTGCGCTCAGGATGCTCTGCATACTCCTTTTTCGCAAGTTCAAAAAGCCTCCGCATACGCTGGGCTGCTATGACCTGGATCAGATTTTTTTGTTGTTTTCTAGCCTTTTTAGACATGGATAGATCGATCCTGCAGTGACCTCAACTCAGAACCCATTCCTGACTCATAATATAAAGAGAACTCGGGAGTCAGGAGATCAGGAGTCAAGAATGATCACATTAATTTTAGGGTTCTTGCCGTGTACAAGAGCCTTAAACTTTTCGGGGTCCCCGTTTATGTCCCCGGATTTATCATAGTGCATTGGAATTACGATTTCAGGAGAGATGACTGCGGCTGCATCTGCGGCTTCTTCCTCGTTCATAGTATATGTGCCTCCTATAGGCAAAAGAGCAACATCAGCCTTGATATCCTTCATCTCGGGGAAGAAATCACAATCTCCTGCGTGATAAATCCTTTTTCCTCCAAGTTCCACAATATACCCTACTCCAAGCCCCCTAGGATGATAGGGTTTATTGAGATTGTAAGCAGGAACTACCTCAATTCTGATCCCTTTAATCTCAAGCCCGTCAGCAAGAATATCTCCTTCAGAAATCCGCCTGGCGTCTCCCTTGAATTCAAATGAACAGTTTTCTGGGATAAGAGTCGTTGAGTCAGACCTTCTGACCTTCCTGATGTCTTCAGGATTGCAGTGGTCAAAGTGTTCATGGGTAATCAGCAAAATATCTGCCTTATCTTCAAAAGCAGGCTCTTCCCTAAGTTCAAAAGGATCGATATAGATCTTTTTGCCGTCCCCTTCAAGCAGAAAACCAGAATGACCCAACCATTGAATTCCAACGCTGCCTATAGTTATACTGTTCATATTTACACCTGCTTACTCTAACCCTCGTTTATGAAAAAACGCAATAAAAGAATTATTTCGGAATAATATTAATAGTATCCGACAAAGTTGGCTTTCGTTTAAGAAGAAAAAGAACCATAGAACTCTCAGCAGAGTAGAGTTATACAAGTTAAAGAGAAGTTCCCTAAAGCTAAAAGAAAACTGAAATTCGGATTTATAAAGAGGTTACTGGCTTTATTTAACAAAACCGGGTTCAAGCACTTTGCTGTAAATTATTTTTTGAAGATAACAGACAACAGGCAATTTGATAACTACTGCTTCTCTTTTATTTCCTGCACTATGAACACCTATTGATTCCTTTCCATCAGCAATTATGAAGAGTTCTTCACTGTAACGAGTACCATCAATTACAATATTGTTTATGGAATCTTTAAACTCCTGAGTAACTTCTCTGAATTCAAAAGGCAATGATCTGAATCTTTCAATATCATCTACAATAAAAATCAGCCTGCAAATTTTATCCAGTTTTATTAACTCAGCTTCAAATTCCTTAAGGTATTCAGGGCTGGATGAGAAAATAATAAGTTCTTCTTTTGCCCTTTCCAGAATATCACGAATTCTGTTCTTTATACCCCACTCACTCTGGATGCACCAGACGGGAGAAGTCTTTGGAAGTTCATAACTCAATTCGTTGAGCTGGTCGAGCGTCTCAATTGCACAACCGAGAAATTCTTCCTTTATTTTCTCGATTACCTGCTTTGGATCGACTGCCCTGAAATAGGTTGGGGTACCCTGTCGTACTTCGATAAAACCTTTTTTCGCAAGTAATTTAAGGATTTCATAAATTTTGGCTCGTGGCACATTTGTAAGTTCATGTATTTCTCGGGCAGTAGCCCCTCCCAAACTGACAAGCCCCACATAAGCTTTGGCTTCATTTTCAGTTAGCCCAAGCGTTTCAAGGTTGCGAATTAACTGAGGATTTATTTGTGAAAGCATTTGTTACCCCTAAAGTAACAATAGATTTAAATCTTTTCTCTTTATTAATAAGTCATCAGATCTATGCTACTAAATAGCTTAGAAAACAGTACAATAAAAATAAATGTGTTTAGAACCAAACCTTGAATGAGAAAATTCCAGCTGCAAGGAAAAATCGGCAGATTGAAAGCAGAAATCAAGGTTCTCAAACTTGCATCAAATTACACTTCACACTATAAAATTATGAGAGGAATCAGCTATTAAAAAATCTTTTGAAAAACTGGGTTTTTTTATTCAAAATAACCGTTTTTCCGTACTTCTGGTAGCCTTCCTGTGTATAATAATATCAATGCAGGGAGCACAGCTAATCGAAATGCAATCAGGAACGGAAACCTTTGTCGGGAAAGACTCTCCTCTCTACCAGGACTATGATCACCTTTATCAGAATATTTTTCAGACACAATCTATCGTGGTAATGGTAGAGGGCAATGATGTGAGAAATTCTGACCTGATGGAAGCTGTGGACAGATTAGAAACTCAGCTAGGGGCAACAGATGGAGTAATTGAAACTACAAGCCCTGCCTCACTGATCAAAACGGTCAATTACAAGATGACAGGAAGGTATGAACTTCCAGAAACTGACGAAGAAATTAAAGCTATCATAGATGGAAATCCTGCTATTTTCAGCCAGATTATTCCTGACAATACCCATATGCTGATTTCTGTAGTCATGGCCGGTTCAGCTAGCGACAAAGCTCAGGAAGATATCCTTACTGCCACTGAAGAAGCAGTCTCTATTTCAGAATTTCCACCTTCTTACAATATTATCGTTACAGGCGATCCAGCATTCAATATCTCCATGAACTATGAGATGAATTCCAGTATGGGTATACTGCTAGGACTTTCAGCTATCTTCATGGTTATTGTACTGCTCCTTGTATTCAGGCATGTGCGCTGGTGTCTTCTTCCATTACCAGTGGTTCTTCTAGGAATTGTTTATACTTTCGGAGCTATGGGTTATGTCGGGATTCCCATGTCCATGGTTTCCATGTCTGCATTCCCGATTCTGATAGGTGTAGGGATTGACTATGCAATTCAGTTCCATAACAGACTGGAAGAAGAACTGGTGGATAAAGGGAATAAAACAAGAGCAGTAATAGAAACCATAAAGCACACAGGCCCTGCAGTTCTCATCGCTCTGGCAATGACAGCACTTGGCTTTTTCTCCCTTTTTACATCCACTGTGCCAATGATCCAGGATTTTGGAAAACTGCTCCTGATAGGCATTATCATGTGCTACCTTGCTTCCATATTTGTAGGGGTTGTAACGCTTTCAATATTTGATAGTTACTCAGACAGGAATCCCTTGAGGAAAATAGCAAAGAAGATAAAGCCTTCAAGTGCAGAAAAGAAGAAAAAAGCTGAAGAAGAAAGTGAAAGCGACCGTCTAATAGGGAGGATTCTCCAGAAGACAACGGATATGACAATCAAATACGATGTCATCGTACTGGGAATCGCATGCTTACTCTGTTTTGGCGGCCTTTACCTCGATCAGTCAGTACCTATTCAGACTGATGTTCAGACCTTTGTACCTCAGGATATGCCTGCACTTGTGGATCTTAGACATATGGGAGATATCATGGGTGGGAGCGATGAGTTAAACCTTATTGTCAAAGTTGAAGATGTATCCAACCCTGATGTCCTTAAATGGATTGACCAATTTTCCGAACATGAAGTATCATCCAATGCCCACATTTACAGTGCTTCGAGTATAGTGTCTCTTGTAAAAGAGAGGAATGGGGGCGTTATTCCTGACACCAGTCAGGAAATAAAGAATATCTATTCCGAAATTCCTGATGTACAGAAAGACCGCTATATGTATGGGAAAAACATGCTTCTCTTGAACTTCAATATAGGGAATGCGGTTGCTGATATCAAGTTAACAGGAATTAAGGAACTTACAAACATTGTCAAGCAGGATATGCAGTGGATGCCAGCCCCACCAGGTACCACAGTCACGATTACCGGAAACTCGGTCGTATTTATGGAAGTCATCACAGCTCTTACCAGTGGAAGAGTAGCAATGACTTTTCTAGGCCTTATCCTCGTGCTCGCAGGACTTTATGTTGTTTACAGAGATTGGGTGAAAGCCCTGGTTCCTGTGATCCCGATGGTTATAGTTATCGGCTGGTCAGGAGGAGTCATGAGCTACCTCAATATTAGCTACACCCCTCTAACTGCAACTCTGGGAGCCCTGATTTTAGGAGTTGGATCCGAGTATGCGATCCTTATGATGGAACGTTACTTTGAAGAAAAGGATAAAGGGGGAAGTCCTATGGAAGCAATCCACATGGCCAGTGCTAAAATAGGGAGTGCAATAGTTGCTTCAGGGGCTACGACGGTATTCGGATTTATGGCCTTGCTGGCTTCTCCTTTCCCGATGATATCAGACTTCGGGATGGTTACGGTTATCGATGTAGTGCTGGCTCTCCTGGCAACCTTTGTAGTCTTCCCGCCTCTTATTATCGTTCTTGATACCTGGAGAGATAGAAGAAAAGGGCTCAGGATTCCAGAAAAAGAAATAGAGACCAAAAAACAAACTCAGGGGGCAGATATATGACACAAATGCCCATCAAAAAATTAAGGCAAAAAATGATTAAAAAAATTACTACATTTGCGTTAATTCTATTAATTGTATCAGTGACTGCATTTCCAGCCCTCGGGGACGATGATGATGAAACGAATTTCATTGTTCTGGATCATGGGTATACTGTAGATTATTACAGGAATTACGGAGAGCCGGTTATGAAAGCGTCAATTACGGGAGATCCCGAGTTAACCAGAGGAGAAACTGTAGACCTGAAGGTAAAAATCGCGAATACCGGGGTAATAGATGGGTTTCAGAGGTTGAACGCAAACCAGAAAAAAATAAACGACTCGGTTGAGGAAACGGTTGCACTGGCAGAGATGGGAGAAGAAAAAGAATCCACAACGGCAAAAGATATCGAGGCTACTCTTCAATCAGAAACTAAATACATTGAAGTTGAGTCCACAGCCAATTTCCAGAGTGTGGAAGAACTTGAAACAGGCCATACAGCAACTCTCAGTTACACCATCAAAATAGATAGCGATACACCTGCCGGGAATTATGAGCTCCTCCTGCCTGTAAGTTATCAATACCAGGCAAATGTTAAAACTGTAACTGCGGATGCAATAAATCTCGGGCTTACGGATGTAGAGTATGCAAGAGAGTATAAAACAAAAAATGAAACTCTCAGAATACCCGTTTCCGTAAAAAGTGAACCTAAATTCGAAGTAACCAATGTCTCAGGAAGCCTTGTACAGGGAGAAAGCAGAGTCATTGAGGTTACCTATAAAAACACAAGAGAAAGCGTAGCAAAAGATGCTTTAGCCCGGATAATTGTGATGAGCCCTCTTAGCACTGAGAAATCTATAGTAAGGCTAGGAGATATTGGGCCAGGGGAAGAAAAGACTGCCAGTTTCGAAATAAAGGCAGATCAGGATGCTATTGTAAAAAAATATGGAATCAACAGTGAAATAAAGTATGTTGATGACGACGGAGATACTATCTTTTCAGAAAGTATGAAAGTAGACTTACCCCTTGAATCTACAGAGAAAAAATTCAGCACAACAGGCATAGCAATTATACTGATTATCGTTATCGCCCTTTACCAGATCGTGAATATGCACCGGAAAAGAAACCAGAATAATGAGAATACATCAGGTGATGAAAATGAATAAAAATGGATTATTTATTACTGTCACAACCCTTCTGATCCTTTGCTGGGCAGTTTTCCCAGCGCAGGCAGCTGTACCAGACAATTTTGATATTAGTAAAAATTACTACTCAGTATATGGAGGGCCTGACATTAGTGCAACACTCGTTGGAGATAACCAATATTCCAGAGGAGACACTGTAACTCTCAATGTAAACATGATGAATAAGGGTGAAGTTTCCGGCTTTAAATCTGAAAAAGATGCAGAAATTGGAAATTATGTAGACCAGATGCTCCAGCAGTCAGAGATGCAGTATGAAGCTCAGGCTACGACAGCAGTAGGCATTCTTGCAACACTCAAATCTGACAATCCGAACATTAAAGTTAAATCGGGATCTCAAGAAGCTGGCACTCTCAAGCAGGGAAAAGATAGCTCAAGTCCTACAAAGTTTACAATTGAGATTAATAAAGACACTCCTGCAGGTACATATCCTCTGACCCTTGAACTTTCATATCAGTACCAGAATAACGTTCAGGTAGGAGGAGATGAATTTGACAGTACCACAGGCCTTGTGACAAATAAGGAAGTAGGCATCTGGTACGAAAACAAGACCCAGACTCAGACTATAAATATAGAAGTTAAAAAGGAACCTTACTTTGAGGTCACAAATGTAACAGGTGACCTTTACCCTGATGAAGGCGGAATGCTTCGCGTTACATACAAGAATGCCGGAGAAGAACCTGCAACTGATGCAACCGTTAGACTCAGTGCAGCTGATCCCTTCAGTACTACTGACGACCAGGCTTATCTTGGAACTCTGAAACCCGGGGAAAGTGCTGTTGCCGTATTTGATATGGATGTAGATGAAACTGCAACTCCCAAACCATATTCTCTGAGCAGTGAAATTCTCTATGAAGATGC
>CAZCKG010000099.1:3996-7190 GCA_964498825.1 uncultured Methanosarcinales archaeon | reverse complement strand
AATAAAAAGGCTCACTTTTTGTTATATACCTCAATTTTCATATATTTTAGGTCTTAGACTTTAAAATTTCCATTTCAAAATTTTCACTTATACTTCTAAGAAATTCAGTTTATCGATTCTTTGAATTTTCACTTTACAGATCAACCGAGACAAGTAAAACCTGAGAGAAGGAAAATGAAAGATATTATTATTAAAGGGGCACGGGAACACAACCTGAAAAATATCACGGTTGACCTCCCGCGGGACAAGTTCATTGTTATCACAGGGGTATCAGGCTCCGGGAAATCCACCCTGGCCTTTGACACTATTTATGCCGAAGGACAGAGGCGCTATGTGGAATCCCTCTCAGCTTATGCAAGGCAGTTTCTGGGGCTTATGAACAAGCCTGACGTGGATAGCATAGAAGGCTTATCTCCGGCAATTTCCATTGAGCAGAAAACTACATCAAAAAACCCCCGAAGTACTGTAGGGACAGTAACCGAAATTTACGATTACCTGAGACTGCTTTTTGCCAGAGTCGGGACTCCTTACTGTCCTGTTCACAATATCAAAATCGAGTCTCAGTCCCCTGAAAGGATTGCCGACAGCATCAGCAGAGAAAATGAAGGTACGGTCACCATCCTTGCCCCTGTTGTCCGCCAGAAAAAAGGAACCTATCAGCAGCTCTTCAAGGATCTGAACAGCGAGGGTTTCACCAGGGTCCGTGTAAACGGGGAGATCCACAGGACTGATGATGAGATTTCCCTTGACCGCTATAAAAAACATGATATCGAGGTTGTAGTTGACAGGCTTGACCCCGCAGAAGACCGTTCAAGGCTTGTCGAAGCCTGCGAAAATGCCCTTAAAAAGGCCGAAGGGCTCTTGATCGCTGTAGGTTCTGAAGGAAGAGACCACCTCTATTCCTCAAACATGGCCTGTCCTGTCTGCGGGATGGCTTTTGAAGAACTACAGCCCAGAATGTTTTCTTTTAACAGCCCCTTTGGGGCCTGTGAGGCCTGCAATGGGCTTGGAATCAAAATGGAGTTTGACCCTGACCTGATTATCCCGGACAAAACTCTCTGTATCGCAGACGGAGCTGTGGCCCTGTACAGAAATTATCTTGACGGCTACAGGAGCCAGCACCTGGCAGCTGTGGCAAAACACTTCGGTTTTGACATATTTACACCCATTGAAGCACTTTCAGACGAGCAATACAACGCCCTCATGTTCGGCTCGGAAGAACTCATCCATTTCAATATGAGCATGAAAAATGGGGATGCACAGTGGTCCCATAAAGGCACATGGGAAGGTCTTCTCCCACAGTCTGAAAGACTGTACAACCAGACTAAATCCGAGTACCGGCGAAAAGAACTCGAGAAATTCATGCAGGTCAGGCCCTGCCCGAAGTGTGAAGGCAAGCGCCTGAAGGAAAAAGTGCTCGCAGTAAAAATCGGTGATAAATCCATTGTTGATGCGACTGATCTTTCAATTATAGAATCTATCCGGTTTTTTGAGAACTTAAACCTCTCGGAAAAGGAAAAAGAAATCGCAAAACAGGTTTTAAAGGAAATTCGCTCAAGGCTCGGTTTCCTTGAGCATGTAGGACTCGGATATCTTACTCTTTCCCGGAATGCAGGTACCCTCTCAGGTGGAGAAGCCCAGAGAATCAGGCTGGCCACCCAGATTGGTTCAAACCTCATGGGCGTACTCTACGTGCTCGACGAGCCATCGATAGGACTGCACCAGCGGGATAACGAGAGACTTATCCAGACTCTTCAGACCCTGAGGGATCTTGGAAATACTCTGATAGTCGTGGAACATGATGAGGATACGATCAGGGCTGCGGATCATGTCCTTGACATAGGTCCGGGCGCAGGTATACATGGGGGCTATGTGGTAGCTGAAGGGACGCCTGAAGAAATCGAAAAGAATCCCGAATCTTTGACAGGCCAGTACCTCTCAGGAGAAAAGCAGATAAAGCCTCCGGCTTTCCGTCGGCAGAGCGAGGCTTTCATCCGGCTTAAAGGCTGCAGAGCAAATAACCTGAAAAATGTTGATGTGAATATCCCTGCCGGCCTTCTTACAGTGGTTACCGGGGTCTCGGGATCAGGAAAATCCACACTCATTTATGACACTCTGTACAAAGCCCTGATGAAGAAAATCCACAAATCAAGTGTAACTCCTGGAGACTACGACGAACTGGTTTTCGATTCTGAAATTGACAAAGTAATCGTTATTGACCAGAGCCCTATTGGCAGAACCCCACGCTCAAACCCTGCCACCTATACTAAGGTTTTTGATGCTGTAAGACAGGCTTTTGCCGACACTAAGGAAGCCAAAATCCGTGGCTACAAGAACGGACGTTTCTCTTTCAACGTAAAAGGAGGACGCTGTGAGGCCTGTCAGGGAGACGGGCTAATCAAGATTGAAATGAATTTCCTGCCTGACGTGTACATCGAGTGTGAAGAATGCAAAGGTACACGTTACAACAGGGAAACCCTCGAAGTAAAATACAGAGGGAAATCAATTGCAGAAGTTCTGGATATGACTGTAGAAGAGGCTGCAGAGCATTTCGAGAATATACCTGCAATCAAAGGAAAACTCGATACTCTTAACAGAGTTGGACTTGGCTACATCAAACTCGGGCAGAGTTCGACAACGCTCTCCGGAGGGGAAGCTCAGAGGATTAAACTCACAAGAGAGCTATCCAAAAAAGGAACTGGAAGGACTATATATCTCCTTGATGAGCCGACTACAGGGCTTCACTTCCACGACGTAAAGAAACTGATCTCTGTCCTGAACGGGCTTGTTGCAAAAGGTAATACTGTTGTTGTAATCGAGCACAACCTGGATGTTATTAAATCAGCAGATTATATAATCGATCTCGGTCCTGAAGGTGGAAATGCAGGCGGAGAGATAATTGCTGCCGGCACACCTGAGGAAGTGGCCATGGTCGAAGGAAGCCATACTGCTCATTTCCTTGCACCCAGGCTTCCTGGAGGAGATTTATACGTGGAAGCCGCAGCTGAGCCCATAGAAGCCGTTTTCGAAGAAGGGGAAGCTTTTGAAACCGATTACGAAGAATCTGAAGACGACATCGGGGAAAATGATGCTGAAGACTTTGAAGATTCTGAGGGCTCTGAAAAATTCAAGCATAGCAAACAAAGAGCAGGTAAAGCTTTTGAAGAGCCCATGCTTTGAGAGTAATCCCTAAA
>CAZCKG010000099.1:0-3896 GCA_964498825.1 uncultured Methanosarcinales archaeon | reverse complement strand
ATCCCAAAACGGAGAGTCTTGTGCAGGCTATAAGAAGCCTTGACTTTATTGTCACTAATACCGAGGTCGAAGCCTTCCTCCTGGAAAATACCCTTATTAAAAAACACTGGCCAAGGTATAATATTACTCTCAAGGACTCAAAGCGGTATGCTTCAATCCATCTGACTGAAGAAAAATTTCCCAGACTCAGGCTTGCCAGAAAGATGGTAGATAACGGAAACTTTTTCGGACCCTTTGTCTCCGCAAAGGAGAGAGATTATGTTTTTGAGGTTGTAAGAAAGACATTCCAGCTCAGAACCTGCAAACAGATGCCTAAACGTGCCTGTCTTCGCTATCATATTGGAGTGTGCAGCGGGCCCTGTATAGACGCAATTTCCCAGGAAGAGTATGAAGAAAAAGTAAAGCGAGCCACATCTGTCCTGAAAGGCAATACTAAAGAACTTCTCGAATCCATGGAAAAGGAAATGAAAGATCTGGCTTTAAAGCAACAGTTTGAGCAGGCTATGGCCCTCAGGGATGAAATTTCCGCTCTTGAAAGCCTTCAGGAAAAGCAGAATATGGAGAGACAGAAGAAGCATAATGAAGATATCCTGAGCTATATTGTAAGAGATAATACCGTATATCTCATGCTCTTCAAAGTCTACAAAGGCACGCTTGAGGACAAACAGGACTATATCTTTGCCTTCGGGGAGAATTTTCTGGAAGAATTCCTTGTGCAGTACTATTCCGAAAATGAGCCTCCTGAAGAACTTATTCTGTCTGAACCTCTGGAAGAGTCACTTACTGATTTCCTTTCCCACGTGAAAGGGAAGAAAGTAAAAGTTACGGTTCCAAAGCAGGGAGAGAAAAAAGACCTTCTGGACCTTGCCCTGAAAAATGTCGAGATAGGCTTTTTCGGAGACCGGAAAAAACTCGAAGCTTTGCAAAGTAAACTCTCCCTTTCAAAACTCCCTAATGTTATCGAATGTTTCGATATCTCTCACCTTTCAGGCACCGCAACTGTTGGTTCCATGGTCCAGTTCCGAGGAGGCAGGCCTGACAAACACAACTACCGCCGCTTCAAAATAGAGAGTGTGGAAGGGATCGATGACTTTGCCTCTATTGCCGAAGTTGTCTATAGGCGTTATTCTCGCCTCCTTGAGGATAAACACGAAATGCCTGACTTAATTATAATAGACGGAGGAAAAGGCCAGCTTTCTTCAGCTTTTCAGGAGCTTCGGAAGCTGAAACTCAGAATTCCGATGATTTCCATAGCCAAAAGGGAAGAAGAAATCTATGTACCAGGGCTAAAGCATCCTCTTCCAATCAAAAAAGATGAAAAAGCCTCCCTCTTTGTCCAGGAAATCAGGGATGAGGCCCACAGGTTTGCAATCACCTACAACCGGCTACTAAGGCAAAAATCATTGATTCAGTAAGTTTCAGGATCCAGGATTTGTCAAAATTAATTGATTTTTTGCTGGATGTGCCGCTGTCTTAAATCTCTATACTATTACCTTGACTGCCTATATATTTCGTCATCTTGATTTCGTCACTTGATTTCCAATACAAGGTCCTGATTATATGAACTATTCAAATCAGACATCTGAACCATTATCTCATAAGATATCCGAAAAAATACGTGATGCTCGATACAATGACAGCCCGCAGTTCAAGCTGATTTCAGATTTTGAGCCAAGGGGTTCCCAGCCGCAGGCAATTGAAAAACTTGTGACAGGACTAAAGAATGAAAACCAGTTTCAGACCCTTCTTGGGGTAACAGGGTCAGGAAAAACATATACTGTCGCAAACGTTATTAATCAAATCAGGAAACCCACCCTTGTTATTGCTCACAACAAGACGCTGGCTGCCCAGCTCTATAATGAATTCAGGGAATTCTTTCCTGAAAACAGGGTAGAGTATTTTGTTTCCTATTATGATTACTACCAGCCTGAATCTTATCTTCCTGCCAAAGACCAGTATATCGAAAAAGATGCCCAGATCAACCCGAAGATAGAGCAGATGCGTCTCGCAGCTACTGCTTCTCTGATGTCTCGCCAGGACGTAATTGTAGTGGCTTCTGTTTCCTGCATCTACGGTCTTGGCAATCCTGAAAATTTCCAGAAAATGGGGTTTGAACTGAAGGTTGGAGATAAGGTTCAGAGAAAGGAAATTCTCGAGAAACTTGTTGATATCCTCTTCGAACGTAATGACCTTGAACTTATGCCCGGGCGCTTCAGGGTAAAAGGGGACACTATAGATATCATTCCAGGATATTTTGATGATATTATCCGGATTGAGCTCTTTGGAGACGAGGTTGACAGGATTTCAGAAGTGGACAAGCAGACCGGACAGAGAAAAGAAGACATGGATTATTTCTTCGTTTATCCTGCCAGGCACTATGTAATTCCTGAAGAGGAACAGAAGAGTGCAATTCAGTCCATTCTTGAAGAGCTAGAAGAACGTCTGCCTGAGCTCGGACTGCTTGAATCTCACAGACTGAAGCAGCGTACTCTCTATGATATGGAAATGATAGAGGAAACCGGTAGCTGTAAGGGTATTGAGAACTATTCGAGACATTTTGACCACCGCCAGCCCGGAGAGCAGCCTTTCTGTCTGCTTGATTATTTCCCTGATGATTTTCTGCTGGTTGTTGATGAAAGCCACCAGACCATTCCCCAGGTCCACGGGATGTATAATGGTGATCGATCTCGGAAAAAGAGCCTTATTGATTACGGTTTCAGGCTACCGAGTGCCTATGATAACAGGCCTCTGAAGTTTGATGAATTCGAGAGGTATATGAAAAACGTTATTTTTGTTTCGGCAACCCCTGCAGACTATGAGAGGGAAAAATCTGCTCAGATTGTGGAACAGATTATCCGTCCTACAGGGCTTGTTGATCCTGAAGTTGAGATTCGTCCTCTTGAGGGCCAGGTCAAAGATGTTATGCAGGAGATTCGAAAGATCGTGGAAAGGGGAGATCGTGCCCTTGTGACCACTCTTACCAAAAAATTAGCTGAGGAACTGACCGAATTTCTTGCAAAGAACGAAATCAAGGCCCGTTACCTGCACTCTGATATAAAGACAATAGAAAGAACCGAGATTATCCGGGAACTTCGGCTTGGCAAGTTTGATGTCCTTGTTGGAATCAACCTGTTAAGGGAAGGACTTGATATTCCTGAAGTAGGCTTCATTGGCATCCTGGATGCAGACAAGGAAGGTTTCCTAAGGGATGCGAAAAGCCTCATTCAGATCATAGGCCGTGCAGCCCGGAACGCCAGTTCGAAGGTTGTCCTCTACGCGGATAATATAACAAATTCCATCAAAAAAGCAGTTAATGAAACTGAACGCCGTCGCTCCATGCAGATTGCCTATAATAGGGAACATGGGATCGTTCCTGAAACAATCCGTAAACCCATCAGGGAAAAGGTAGTGGATGTAACCGATGTCAAACATATCCCGAAAACAGATATCCCCAATGTCATCATAGAACTGGATGCCGAGATGCGGGAGGCTGCCGACAGATTGGATTTCGAGCGTGCAATCCAGCTCAGGGAATTGATTAAGAAGCTGGAGAAAGAGATAAAAGTCTGAGAACTGCAAGCCTCTTTTTTCCTTTTTCTTCTCCGTTTTTTTTATATACTCTTCGGTTATTTCTTAGATTACTTTTTCATTTCTTAGATTACCTTTTTATTTCTTAGATTACTTTTTCACTTTTTAGATTAACTTTTTATTTCTTAGATTACTTTTTCACTTTTTAGATTAACTTTTTATTTCTTAGATTACTTTTTCACTTTTTAGATTATTTTTTCATTTATCTTTTACTACTTCTTAGATTATTTCTCAACTATTTTGTATCCAATTAAAGAAGTTTCAGAATAAAAGGCAAATAGAGTTCTAGTCTTCCAAATATTATTAAT
>CAZCKG010000098.1:0-7196 GCA_964498825.1 uncultured Methanosarcinales archaeon | reverse complement strand
ATGAAACCATCATCGAACTTTGTATCGATAGAGAGGTTGACTTCCTTCTTATAGCGGGGGATGTGTATGATAGTACTGATAAGAGCCTTTATGCGCAGGTCAGATTCATAGAGGGACTTAAAAAACTAAATGTTGCCGGGATCCAGGCATATATTTGCCACGGGAACCATGACCCGCTTGAAGGCTGGTCTGCAAGTCTTCTATGGCCTGAAAACGTACACATTATGAGTGGGAAAAGTACTGAGATACTGGAATTTGAAAAAAATGGAGAAACTGCTGCAATCGTTGTTGGAAGAAGTTATCTCACCCAGAGTATCACGACCAATCTTGTAAAAAACTTCCCAAAAAAAGAAGAAAACTGGCCTTTTACTGTAGGGCTGCTGCATTGCAGTGTGGGAAACTGTGAGGGACATGATCCCTATGCACCCTGTACTCTACAGGACCTTAAGGATCTCAATTATAATTACTGGGCTCTGGGCCATATCCATACTCCTTCTATAATTTGCAAAGAAGATCCAGTTGCAATATATCCCGGAAACCCCCAGGGAAGGCACTCCGGAGAAACCGGGGCAAGAGGCTGCTATTTCGTTAAAGTTAAAGCAGGGGAGATAGTATCTGCAGAGTTTATTGAAACCGATCTTATTAGATGGCATATAAGAGAAGTTTCCATCGAAGGCCTGGAAAATGAAGGAAAACTCATAGAAATCCTTTCAAATCAACTGGAAGATATCAGAGAAAATTCCGAGGGTAGAGCTGCTATTTGCAGACTGGTGCTCAAAGGAAGGGGATCTTTACACCGCTCCCTCAGGAATGAAGGCTTTCTTGGAGAAATTCTCCAGATCCTCAGAGAAGACGAAAGCCAGAGCCAGCAGTTTGTCTGGGTAGAACGCATTGAAGACGAGACACGTTTCCCGATCGAAAGGGACTTTCTGCTTAAAAGAGAGGATTTTCTGGGGGACGTAGTAAAAATCTCGGAGTTATTAAAGACAGATTTGGCAGCCCGGAATGAGTTTCTTGAAAGCCTGAACTCTCTTTTTAATTCAAAGAGCGGGAGGAAATTCATTTCAAAAATAGATGATGAAGAAATGGACTCTTTGCTTGAACGTGCAGAAAACATCCTTCTTGATACTCTTTTAACGGAGGAAAAACATGAAAATTAATGCCCTCCATATCGACGGGTTTGGAAAATTTTCCGGGCTGTCCATAGAAGACCTGCCATCCGGCCTTGTCGTTTATAAAGGGGCAAACGAAGCAGGGAAATCCACATTATTTACTTTCATCAGACGAATGTTTTTTGGAATCCCTAATAACAGGTTCTGCAACCTCTACCCCCCGCTGGAAGGAGGACAACATGGGGGAAGACTGATTGTCAACAATTCTTACGGGGAGCGCTGCGTAATAGAAAGAAATACCAGCAGAAAAGACGATGTAAAAGTCAGACTTCCTGATGGAACTGAAGGAGGAAGAATCGAGCTCCTGAAACTCCTTGACCATGCCGATAGAAGTGTTTTCGAAAACATCTATGCATTTGGCCTGGAAGAATTGCAGAGTTTTGAAACCCTGAATGACCAGAGTATTAACAGTAAACTCTACTGCGCAGGCACAGGAATTGGAGTTTCCATTTCCGAAGTTCTGGACTCGATCAGTGGTAGAGAAAGTAACTTGTACAAACTAAAGGGAAGCAAACCCAGGATAAATGAACTGTTCAGAGAAATTGGGGAAATCCAGAAAAAAATTTCCGAAATTGAAGAAGTCCAGAAAAAATACGATTCACTTCATTTTGAACTGGAACAGAAATCAAGACTTATTGAAGAGTTAAAAGGAAAATCCCAGAAGGTTAAAAGAAAGTCGGATCATATCCAGAGCTTATTTTCGGTGTGGGAAAATTGGAGGGCCTTACAGGAATCAGAAACCTCACTGAGAGAGCTACCTGAGCTTGAGAGTTTCCCTGAAAAAGGGGAAGAAACTGTTTTAAGGCTTCAGGAAAAGCTCAAAGAGCTCAAAGAAGTTATTTCGGACCTTCAGCAGGAACTCGAGAAAAACGGTATAAGACAAAGGGATATCCAGATTGATGAAAAGCTGCTTGGGAAAAAAAATGAAATACTGGAACTGGCAGGCGGGGTTGAGAAATACAGATCAGAATGTAAAACGTTTCCTGTGCTGGAAATAAACCTCAAGGAGGAAAAAGCTGAATTTTCAGAACGCCTTCTGGAATTGGGCCCTTCCTGGAATGAAGACGTACTGAACAATTTTGACCGCTCTATCCCGGCAAAAGAAGCCATAATCCAGATGCAAAAGGCTATTGAGAATGCTGAAAGCGAAATCAAAGAGACAAGATCTGAACTGGAGCAGGTCCTGAGAAGCCTCGAAAAGTGCCTTAAGGAGAATATTGGATTTGACGAAAGGTTCCTGATGCATAAAGATGTGATTGTGGAACTTGGAAACGGCATCGCAAAATACCGAGCTGATAGGGATTTCCTCCTATCCGGAGAACAGGAACTTAATGCTAAGAGGATTGAATTCCATGAAATAATAAGCGGACTGGGTAGTGACTGGGATGAAGAGACCTTAAACCGTTTTGATCATTCGATTTCTACAAGAGAAAACATAGTCCAGAAGCGAAACGAAATAGAAGATTCTGCAAAAATTATTGAGAGAATCCGGGACCGGATGGAAGAAGCCATTAAAGAAATTGAAGAACTGCGCGAAGAGATAGAATCTCTGGAAGAGAAACTGAACACGTATTCTATTCTCCCTAGTTATGAAAAAGTAAAGCAAGAGCTTGAAGCAGTGAGTTACCTCAGGGCAAAATATCCACTGCTTAAGGAAAGAGAAGCTGAACTCAAGAATCTCGAAAAAGACCTGGAAAAAGATGCACGTCTCTTTGCAACACTCAGACCCGGTAATGCCACAGGAAGTGAAGGAAAACTCCCCTTATGGCCTGCAGGAATGATTCTGGTTTCAGGCGGCATCGGTTTAGTTTATGAGTACATGAATGATTCTCTGCTTCCGGGAGTTGTTATATTCCTGCTTCTTCTTGCAACTTCTGCTGCATATGTTTTAACAATCACGAAAAAATCGCCGGTTTCTTCTCCTCTCTCTTCCCCTCTCCCGGCACAGCAAGAGGAAAGTGTAGCAGAAAATAGAAGAGCGCAGGATCTGAAAGAGCGGCTTTCTAAGGAGCTTATGTTCCTGAAAGACAGTATGAAAATAAAAGCAAAAAGATGCGGCTTTGAAGAAATTCCTGATCCTTCTGTGCTGGAGAGAAAAGCTGATGAGCTGCAAAATGCAAAGGAAGAGTTAAGAGCTGCCAGTGAATTGAGGCTTCAGCAGGAGAGGCTCCAGAAGAAACTGGAAAGGTTGAATTCCAGTTATTCCTCTCTTGAAAATACCCTGAATGCCGAGAAAAGAAAGGAAGAAGGAATAATTCAGAAATGGAGACAGCAGCTTGTTTCTTTTGGACTTAATCCTGCACTTTCTCCTGAGAATGTGCTTGAGATTTTCTCTTCTGTCAGGACATGTCTGGAAAAACAGAAGACTATTAAAGAGCTTGAAAAGCAGGTAAAGCTTAAAGAAGAAGATGTTGCGAAGTATGAAAAGGAATCACAGGATGTCCTGAAAGCTTGTGGAAAGTCAGTTACGGGAGCAGGCTTAGAAAATGAAATAGCAAAGCTCAGGGAAGAGGTGAATATTGCATTTAACCAGGCTGAGAGAGGGAAAAAACTTGAAGCTGAGGCTGAAGCCCTGAAGAAGAAAAAAGAAGAACTCGAAGACCAGCTTCTGCAAGAAGTGAAGGAAAGAGACGAACTTTCCAGTAAGTGGAGTCAATGGCTTGCATCCTGTGGACTTGAGCCCTCACTTTCCGTAGAAAGTGTTATCGGAATCTTTTCAGGAATCAGAATCTGCTTTGACAAGCAGAGAAGTATCAGAAAGCTTGAGGAACAGATAGCTTCCGGCAGGACTTCAATAAAAGCTTACGAAACAAAAGTATCCGGGATTTTGCAGGAATGCAGCCGTTCAGTATCAGGAATTTCTTTTGACACGGAAGTTGAGAAACTCCGTTTAGATCTTGAGCTTGAATCTGAAAAACTTAGAAACCTGGAACAGCTTAAATTAAAATCCAAAGAACTGGAGATCGAAATTAAAAATACACTGAACAGGCACGAGGAAGAAAAAAAAGAACTTACAACCTTCCTGGCTGCAGGTTGGGCCGAAACCGAAGACCAATTTTTCGAAAATGCAAAAATCTGGGAGCAGAGTACCGGACTCAAAAGCAGGATTTACGAGGCAAAACAGCAAATCAGGAGGATTTCAGGAGATGGGGAAAAGTATGAGGCTTTTGTTGAAGAGCTTCAGAATACGGGTCCCATTATTCTGCAAGAAGAAAGACAGAGGCTTGAGGAATGCTTTAAAGACCTAGACCAAAAGATCTTCGAAGAAATGGACAAGCGTGGAGCAATAAGAAACCAGATTGAGCAACTTGAACATGAAGACGGAGGTTCTTTAACCCGACTTATAAAAGAGGGCCTGCTTGAGGAGCTTCATGAGAAATCGAGAGACTGGGCTTCCCTTGTGCTTGCAAGAAAAATACTTGAAAAAGCTGTTGAGGTTTACGAGAAAGAAAGGCAGCCTGAAGTTATTATTGAAGCCCAAGCATTTTTTTCAAAGATTACCGGGGGTAGATACACCCGGATTTATTCTCCCATGAACTCTTCTAAAATTTACGTTGAAGATAGAGAAGGCCGCCAGAAAAGTGTTACTGAACTCAGCCGCGGGACAGCCGAACAACTTTATCTCTCGCTGAGATTTGGTTTTATAAAAGAGTTTGAGAGACATTCAGAGTCTTTACCTATAGTTTTCGATGATATACTTGTAAACTTTGATCCTGAACGCTGCAGAAGAACCTGTGAAGCTATAAAAGACCTGGCAGCAACCAGCCAGATTTTTTACTTTACCTGCCATCCCGAGACCGTAGATATGCTTTCAGAAAGATTCCCAGAATGCCGGGTTGTTGATCTTGATATGATCTGAAGAATAAGCTCACAGATCCGAGTGAGTTCGGATTTCTATTTAAAAGTTTCCAAAAGAGTCTCTATATTGATATATAAAATATATATTCTCATTTTGTCAGAATAATTTCGAGTTATGTACAGCTATTAAAGACTGAACGAACGTAGCATCAAATAATATGAAAAAATCCAGAATCAGCAGGCATTATATGAATTTTAATGAAAAATTACAAAATGTTTTATTCAAAAAAGAATAAACAGATTGAAAAATAAAAAAATTGTTAGAGTAAAAATACATGACTTAATTCAGGAAATACAATATTCTTTTTAATTAGTTTTAAAGGAAACTTAATATAAGTATTAACTTAAACATCTTGTTGCCGGTTGAAAGTAACGATTTGCTGAAAAGAAATCTCGGAAAATAAGAATTACAAAAGCATTACACTCAAGGTGGCGAGAAGATAACTCTTGAAGATGATATTGAATTATTTATACTTAAAAACAAAATAGTAACTTATGCGGAAATTCTTAGTCGCATAAATGCATCAAACGAATATATCACTCACGCAGTAAATAATCTTGTAAGTGATGGAAAAATTATCAGACTCAAAGAGGAGGCTTACACAGCCGTTTATGCCTGAAGTAACTAGAGTTTTGACGTAAATTTTACACTTTACCAAACTGTGATGAAAAACTACAGGTTTAGCTTGATTAGTAAAATGTTTAGTTTGATTAGAGCAAAAAGATATTATTTTTCAATTATTTTTCAATAGTTTTTCAAGTTTTTGGATTCTATCAAGCTGTTTGAAAAGGTAATGGCTATAATCTAATTCCGAACCTATGGAATCCATTTTTATTTTAACTTTCTCTCTTGAAGGGTGCATTATCCAGTTCCTGAATCTATCAAGTCCGCCGAATTGTTCAATATCTCTGATTGATAAACCATGCTTCTGTTTAAAGGCATCATAATTTTTTAGAGCTACCAGATAATCATAAAAACTACATTCCTCAAAAACGGACATCTCATATTCCTTCTTTTGCATTCTGCATTTTGGCTTTGCAAGCTTTATGAATTCAACTTCAGACATTCTATCTTTAAAGAATATCTTCATCTGAGTTTCCAACCTGTAAAGCAATAGATAAAAGAATACTCTGACAGCGCCTTTTCTTAGATCTGCAGCAGTGATTATCCCCACAACATCAGCATGAATTACAAAGAAGAAAGAGCTTCTATCCAGCATTTTGATTAAAGAGATTATATCCAGGTCTTTTGAAACTGTTTTATCTGGCAAAATGTAGTATTCTTTTGAGTGTCTGCTGTCAAAATATTTAATAATGCTTCCATCCTCATTTTTAACAGGAAAAATAGTTATCTCTTTGTGCAACTCAGAATCTTGAGGATAAAAATAGAATTCATCTTTTGGAGTCATTATCTGTTCTACGGTTAAACCCCTGTGAATTCGCTCAAATATATCATCATTCACTTAAAACACCTAATTTTGCTGACGTCATTTTGAAAGGAGTAGGTTTCTTAGCATAAATAGTACATAATATATGGTATCTCCTGGGCAGTACAGCAATTCCTTGATATGCCCATTGAAAAGAAATAATACTTAACTTTGCTAAATGTATTATCTGATTAATTAAAGTTTTACAGATAGGATTGGATAGAATTTGTATATTTTTAGTGCAAAGGGTCTGGCAAGTGCTACTCATGGTACAGTATAAAAAGGTAAATGTTATTTATGCCTTTCAAAAGAGCAACTTTCCATAACTCAGAATCAAAAGTTTAAAGTCTCTTCTTTTCAAATTGGACTTTCCCGTAAGTCATGCCTCAAGTCACAAGTACTTTTTTCGACCCAAGAATCTTTCCTCTACTCTTTTTTGGCTCAAGAAGACTTCGGTAATGTCCAGGCCCAGATCCAAGATCGAAGAGTATGATAGAGAAGAGGGAAAAGGGAAAAGAATAGGAAAAGTAGGAAAATATACTGGCAAGATCAGATTTTTGGACGGGTATATAGGAATAGATTTCACTTAAAGAAAAGCTGAAGGTAGAGACATATCTCTCCTTCCAGAGAAAAAAAATTCAAGCACCACCGGATACTCCACCAGAGGCTCCGCCTGATGCACCACCGGAACCACCATAGACTACTCCACCAGTAGCTACACCAGACGAACCACCACCAG
>CAZCKG010000097.1:0-7220 GCA_964498825.1 uncultured Methanosarcinales archaeon | reverse complement strand
CACAGCCAGCTCAACAAACACAGCTAACTCAACAAGCACAACTGCTCAGCAATCACCGGTTGCAAGCTTCGTCAGCAGTGTTACCTCCGGAAAAACTCCGTTGAATGTTCAGTTTACAGACAAAAGCACAAACAATCCAACTTCATGGAGATGGAGTTTTGGAGATGGAACATATTCAACAGAGAAGAATCCTGCACATACCTATACTAAACCAGGACAATACACTGTCAGCCTAACAGCAAAGAACGCAAAGGGCAGTAACACTAAAGGCATGTACAGGTATATCGTAGTATCCGCAAAATAAATCAATTAATTGAAAAACAAATAAAAAAGTGATAGAAAATGATGGGAGAATTATTTATAGAATCTGACAAAGCTGTCCCTTTACTCAGTCTGTCAGATTTAATTTCTCTCGTTTTGATACATTTTCAATAAATAATTCCAAATCTCTTTACATTTTACTGTTTTTACTTCTCTAAATTAACTAAATTAATTAACTAAATTAAACACCATCAATTCTCTGTAAGATAAGCTAACAACTTTGATTTTTCTCTTGCCTTTATCTGTTCCGCCTCAAGAAACATGCTAACCCCAGAGTTATTGTCACAATTTCCAAACCCGGCCAGGAAGCTTCTTCTTCAGAAGGACTTTCTCCTGTAGTGTTCTTACCTGAAGACTCATTTGTTCCATTAGTTTCTTTGCCTAGTTCAGTTGCAGTTTCCCTGTTTATTATTTCCTTTTCATAGGTACTTGCACTGTCATTAAGCTTGTTTTCAATGGTTTTAACAGCGTTTGGAACTTTAGGGAAAAGAGGAAATTTATCGGTTCCTCCGCCTGTTACGCCATAAGAGGTATCACAGATTCCATTGCTGTTTTCATCCGTGCAGGTCTCACTGTAACCTTTTCCTTCAAGATCTGCCCAGAAATTTCCGGCAATATAAGGACCCTTTACAATGTTCTGTTTGGTTACCAGAGGACTCTGCCAGATGTTTTCTGCGTTTACAGCTTTTTCTTCAATACTTTCGGCGTTTTTGAAGTAGTTGTTATAGATGATGTTCTTCCTGCTCTCTTCAAGAGAAATTCCGGGACCGTAATTATAGGCAATGATATTATCTTGAACAGTATTGGAGTTTGAACCTTCGAACCTTATCCCTTTTTCGTTCAGGACAAGGATATTGTCACTTACCGTATTGCCTTCGGAATTTTTAAGGAAAATACCGTATTCTTCTCCCTGGGCTTTATTATTATTAATAAAACAGTTTTTAACCCCTGCAAGTAAAATTCCTGTTTTTTTCGAATTTTCGATCCCAAAACCACTGAATGAGACACTATTAGCACTTATCTCCACGGTATTTTTATAAGGATCTGCTGAACTAATAATTGTGTCTTCGGGATTTCTGGAAACGGACCAGACTCTCACATGCTTATCGATTTTTAGATTTTCAACATAAGTTCCAGGGCTTACAAAAATAGTATCTTCGGGTTCTGCGGCATCTACTGCGGCCTGTATCGAGGTAAAATTCTCATCGGAAGAACCTACTCTTAAGCTTTCAGCAGAGACAGCAGAGCAGGTAAAAATACCTGCCAGAATGACTGCAAGTAATATTACCTTAAAAATGCTTAAATCATAATTTTTTACTCTTCCCATCTTCTATTTCCTCTTTGCCTTTTCTTCCCTTCTGCTTATTCATCTATCTCTATATTTTAGAAAAATTTAATTTTTTCTTTTTTTAGATAATGTAATTTTTATACAACAGAGTTTTTCTATATTTTATAAAATAAACGAACTTTGTTCCGGAATTAATATAATTATCAGAATTAAAAATTCTGAACAATTATCCTGAATGTGCATTTGATATTTTTACAAGGCTGAAACTGTATACTTTTTAGGATTAGAAGTTCCAAATCATTATCCTTAAATAATAGTTTGATATCTTTCCAGGACTGGTAACGGAAGAGTTAATTTATAATATATTCCTGCTATATTCCTTCTATTTAATTCACAAATATTAGCTGACAACAAGCACCTTGTTTTAAGAGTATTCACTGTCATTTTGATTATCTAAATAATGCAAAAAGCTATGACGTCTAAAGGATGCAAAAACCAACAACATTTGTAAAAGCTAATAATCCAAATTTGATAAGTCCAATCCGTTGCAGTTTCAATTCGCCGCGGGTTCAATCCGGTGCAAAACGTAACTCATTTCAAAACCTTATTGACAAATATCTTAATAACTGTATAACCTAAATTATTTTCTAATTGTCTCAAACGGAGGCTTAAAAATGGACGAAAAAATTGCGCCCCATCTTGAAGAGCTAACCAGGGCGCTTGGAGACCTTGAAAAGACTGGCATCAGGGCAGAGTTTGAGAAACTTCTCGCTTTCCGCGTATCTCCTGAGCTTGCAAAAGAGAGTATTCTCCGCAAGTTTAAAGGGAAACAAAAGGTCCTGAAGGTAAAGGACCTGTCGGCCAATCTGAAAAATTTTGAGATCACATGCAGGATCCTGGAGATAGGATCAAAGCCAATTCAACCCAGAGAAGAGGGTAAGGAAGAGATTCAAGAAGAAACCCGGAAAGTTCCTTCCAAGCTCTATACAGGGATTCTTGCAGACGAAACGGGTTCGGTCATGTTTTCTTCCTGGAAAGAGCTTCCGGGCTCAACAGGAGAAGTAATTACTATCCAGAATGCCTATACCCGCGTCTGGCAGAACAGAGTGAGGCTCTCAATCGGAGAACAGTCCCTTGTATCAAAAATTCCAGACTCCTCCCTCCCCCCCCTATCCGAACTTTCGGGAAGCAAGACAAAAAAGTTGATTGATATAGGAGCTATGGATTTTTCTATAGGGACCGTAGCCTGTGTGATCCAGCTTTCCCACAAAGAAATTCTGGCACGGGGGCGTCAGTCCAGAGTGATTTTTGGCGTACTTGCGGATGAGACCGGCAGGCTGCCATTTACAGCCTGGAACGAACTTTCTGGAATAGATATCGGAAGCATAATTCGAATTGAGGAAGCTCAGGTCCGGATGTTCAGGGGAGTACCATCTGTCAATATTGTGAGTGGCACAAAGGTTTCTTCCATCGGGCAGAAAGAGGATGAAAAGCTTTTATTCACCTTCGAATCAGTAAGAAAAGACCCTGTTCCTCTGAAAATTGAAGAAATAGATTCAAGAGACAGCATGTTCGATGTAGCTGCAGCAGGGAATATAGTTTCAGTCCGTCCGGGTTCGGGCATTATCTCCCGCTGTCCTGAATGCGGGCGTGTAATTCAAAAAGCAAGCTGCCGGGTACACGGCAAGGTAGAAGGCATAAGGGACATGAGAATTAAGGCTGTACTGGATGATGGGACAGAAGCCATGTCAGTCACGTTTCCAAGAGAAGTTTCGGAAATCATCTATGGAAAAACCCTTGAAGAAGCTGAACAACTAATGTTCTCTGATATCTCCAAAGATGCAGTTTATGAAGATCTCAAACGTTTCCTTACAGGCCGCTACCTTGCAGTAAGGGGGAACTCTTCAAAAAACGAATACGGAATCTCATTTGTGGCCGAACATGCCTGGGTGCCTGAAGATGATCTGGCTGTCAGGGCAGTAGAACTTTTGCACAGGCTTGGGACGGATAAAGAAGATGAACATGATATGAATACCGAGGTCTCCAATGGAGGAATCGGGCTTGCTTAAACGAGAAGTTGCAAAAAGGGTTTTTGCAAAAGAATTTGAAGCCTGCAGGGAACTTAAAAAATCGTTCAGATCTGATTCAGCTACATTAGACCCTAAATCTCCCAATCTGCTGATCAGCCCTCTTGGACTTATTCTTAACCGCGTTTTTTTGGTTGGAGTAATTACTGAACTTGACAGCATTGGCACACAAAACGACATGTGGAAAGCCAGGATAGTTGACCCTACAGGAGCTTTCACTGTATATGCAGGACAGTACCAGTCTGAAGCATCAATGTTCTTTTCAACGGTTCAGGTTCCTGCTTTCATAGCACTTACAGGTAAAGCCAGGATCTATGAGCCTGAACCCGGATCGGTTTTTGTCTCTATCCGGGCTGAAGAAGCAAATGTAGTCGACGAGGAAATTCGCAGCAGATGGGTTATAGATACTGCAGAGCAAACAGTTGAGAGACTTGAAGTCTTTTCGGATGCTCTGGATAGTGGGTACCGGGGAGAAAAACTCAAAGAATTCCTGCTGGAAAAAGGTGTTTCTCCCGAGCTTGCAGAAGGTATATCTATTGCCCTTGAAATGGAAAAAGCTCCTCACGAATTTGCAAAACTGCTTCGAGACTCCATAAAAGAAGGGCTCAGAGCTCTGAATTTTGAGCCCGAAGATGATACGGAGGCTAAAGCTGACCAGAAAGAATTTGTACTCGAGCTGCTCAGGGAAATGGGTGGAAATAAGGGAGTTGACTACGCAGCTTTTGTAGAAGCAGCAATTTCCAGAGGGATTCCTGAGGAAATTGTAGAAGAAGTTGTGAGTTCCCTCCTTGCAGGCGGGCAATGTTACGAGCCTAAAATAGGGATAATCAGACTGGTCGGTTAAACGGAGAGCTGAGATAAATCTCAAAAATATTGGAATGTATGTAATTTCCTTAAAAGATGTGTGATAATGCTTAAGTGTAATTAAGTTGATTGGTATCTCTGTTAAAATTTAATATCTCATGTTTATCGTATTTATTTATCTGGAGAAATTGAAATGAAAGTATTAGTTAGCGACTCACTCTCCGACGAAGGTTTGGAGATTCTTAAAGAGCACTTTACTGTTGACGTGTCCACCGGGCTTTCCGAGGACGAGCTGGTGAAGATAATTAAGGATTACAGTGCACTTGTAATACGCAGTGGTACCCAGGTCACTCAAAAAATTATCGAGGCTGCCGACAACTTGAAAGTTATCGGAAGAGCAGGTGTCGGAGTTGACAATGTTGATGTGGATGCAGCCACAAAGAAAGGTATCATTGTGACCAACGCTCCCGAAGGAAATATGATTTCGGCAGCAGAGCACACAATTGCCATGATGATGTCAATGTCCAGGAACATTCCGCAGGCAAACGCCTCTCTGAAAGCAAGGGAATGGAAGCGTAATAAATTCATGGGCGTTGAAGTCAAAGGCAAAACCCTTGGAGTTATAGGTCTCGGAAGAATTGGTTCAGAGGTTGCAAAAAGAGCTTCAGGGCTTGAAATGAATATCATGGGATACGACCCATTCATTTCAGAGAAGAGGGCTACCGAACTTGGAGTTAAGCTTGCCACCGTGAACGAGATAGCAAAAAATGCTGACTATATCACAGTGCACACCCCTCTCATTAAAGAAACCAGAAACATTCTTGATGACGAGCAGTTTGCCCTGATGAAACCCGGTGTCAAAATACTTAACTGCGCTCGCGGCGGGATTATCAGTGAGGAAGCCCTGGCAAAAGCTCTCGCAAGCGGAAAAGTAGGCGGAGCAGCATTAGACGTTTTCGTCGAGGAGCCTCCTTTCAACAGTCCTCTCCTTAACTATGACAATGTTATAGTAACTCCTCATCTCGGAGCCTCCACACAGGAAGCTCAGATCAACGTGGCAATCGACATTGCCAAGGAAGTGGTATCCGTCCTTAATGGCGGGCCTGCAAAGAACGCAATTAATATCCCGTCTGTAAAACCGGAAGCTATGGCAGTTCTAGCCCCTTACATCAGGCTCTCTGAAATTATGGGTAAAATTGCAGGACAGCTTGTAGATGGCAACTACGAAAAAGTAGAGATCGCATACAATGGGGAAATTTCCGGAAAGGACACCAGACCCCTTACGGTTTCTGCTCTCAAGGGATTGCTTGAAATGGCCCTTGGTTCCGGAGTTAACTATGTCAATGCTCCTATCCTTGCAAAGTCCAGAAAGATTGCAGTTGTAGAAAGCAAGTCCGAATCTTCTGAGGAATATTCTTCAACGATTAGCATCAGGCTTACAGGCGGAGGGCTGACAAAGCTGATTGCAGGAACTGTTGTAGGAGATGAGCCAAAGATTGTTTCAGTTGATGAGGACAAACTGGATATATTCCCTGCTGGACGCATGATCTTTGCAAGACACATTAACAGGCCGAACGTTATCGGGCCGTGCTGCCTGGTTCTCGGTAAAAACAATATCAATATCTCAGGCATGCAGGTCGGAAGGGCTGAGATCGGAGGCGTTACCATGATGGTTCTTAACATAGACTCCGAAGTCTCTGACCAGATCCTTGATGAAGTCCAGAAGGTTGACGGAATACTCGATGCTAAACTTGTAACCCTCTGAGTTTTACAAGGCTTCAGCATCAATTCGGCATAAAAACTTGTGCCGAATCTATTTTTACCTTTTTTCAGAAGATACGCTAAAAAAGCCTGTTATCCTGAAATATGTGATATTAATGCTGTAAGCCTGTTGTATTATACTCTGCTTCCGATGTCAGTTTTAAGGGTGAATTAATGGAAGAACTTAAACGTGTAGTCTCGGTTCCTTTTAAGAAAAATCTTGTATCTTCCCTTTCAGTAAAAGATTTTGAGTTTTCCCTGGCTTTTGACCTTAAATGGTTTTCCCCGAAAACCGCCTCAAAGGTAAAGGACAGGGCTCTTGAAGCAGGTATCCTCTCTCTTAAGGATAGTGTTCTCGTGCCAGGTTTTGATATAGAAAGCATCCGAATCCCCCATGCTTATAAGCCGCCTGAAAATTTTCTAGAAGGGCAGGAAAACTCCGGAAAAAGGAAAATCTCTATCCGGGAAGATATTTCCTTTGAGCAAATCCTGGAGTTTATTTCCGCAGATACCGGAACAAACAGACAAAGGCTTGTATCCGAGATAAATTCCATGCAGGAAAGACTTTTTTACCTTGTGGATATTCGAATTGTTGCACTTATTGTAGCAAAGAAATTTGGATGTGACGTCGAGGCAATTTTCGATAAGGTTTCGAGGTCAGTGCTTGGTATCTCATCATAATAGATTATTACGGTGTTCAAACTGGACAAAAAGTTGTAAATAAATTCAAAGTTAGTTGTAAATAAATTCAAAGTTAAATCACAGAGAAAGCGAGTCAGCAGCTTCCCACTATCCAGCTCAAGTATTTTACATTCTTTTTCCTAGAAGTTTTGAAAAGAGTACTCAAGCACTTTGGATAGAATATGTCTGCAGGGAAGTTCTGCTTGTTTATAGAGATTACAAATTTTTGTGGATTGCCTCCATAAGTGGAGGCGCAGAAAACTCTGGAGAGACTATCT
>CAZCKG010000096.1:0-7304 GCA_964498825.1 uncultured Methanosarcinales archaeon | reverse complement strand
TGCCAACTTTTATTGAAACAATAAAAATTTCCGATTTTCCAACAGCTTTTGACCCTATGAAATTAATGGCAGTAAAGAAAAGTACTATTGCTGTGGCAAATATATTGGCCCAGATGTGGGCTGAGCCTGGGGGCAGGAAGGTTACTGCATAGTACGAAAAACCTTTTGCATACAGAGAAAGCCCGAAAATGTAGCTCACCCAGAGCAGGAGATTGAGCCCTCCACTTAAAATTCCGTCTCCGAACCCTTTAAGGAGAAACTCCACCGGTCCACCTGCCGAAGGATACCTAACTCCCATCTTAGCGTATGAATAGGTATTTAAAAGAGCAATCATTCCTGCAATTATGAAAGAAATGTATACAGCATTTCCGGAAATCTGGACAGCTGTCCCAAAAATTGAGAAAATTCCTGCTCCAACCATAGCTCCAATTCCTATTGAAGTCGCAGCATAGAGCCCCATTGATCTTATCTTATTCATTAAAATCCCGGTTTATATTTACTTTTGATCTTTTAAAAATCAATCTCTGCGGTCCATTATCTTATAGTACTTCACTTTCATCCAATCCGTTATAAAAAAAGCTATCAGTGCATAGAGCCAAATAAAACCTGCAAGTTTCCATCCTATGGGAGATACATAGATTCCATACACTACAACTAGAGTTGCCAGCAATTTCGTGACCACTGCAGACCAAAAAAGGAGCTTTCCTGGAGGGGGGGACCAGAAGGGACCTCGGTTGCGGGCAACAAATATGGTCAGGTGCCCGGCTATTGCAAGTTTCAGGAAAATAAAAGACTGCAGTATACCCGTATTGAGGTGAAGAATCCTATCCCCTATATAGAATATTAGGAAAGAAGCAATCACACCTATTATTCCCAGAAATGTGGCCATTGTCAAGACTTCGCGCATGTTCCATTTTTCTGGTTTTTGGGAATAGTTCACATTGTCATATGCAATAGCCATTATAGGAGCATCGTTGAAAAGGGCAAGCAAAACGATCATTACAGCAGTTACGGGATAAAAGTTAAACACAATTATTGTAGTGGCAATAAAAAAAAGCACCCTGACAGTCTCGGCAATTCTATAGATGGAATAGCTCTTCATCCTCTGAAATATCTTGCGGCTTTCCTTTATTGCATTAATAATGACCGAGAGACCTGAAATTGTAAACACGATATCTGCAGCGGATTTTGCAGCATCTGTAGCCCCAGCAACAGCAATTCCTGCATCAGCCATTTTCAGGGCAGGGACGTCATTGACTCCATCGCCTGTCATGCCAACAATATGTTCTTTCTGGAGGAGTTCGACGATCCGGTATTTGTGCTCGGGAAAGACCTGGGCAAACCCATCTGCCTTCTCTACAACTTTCTGGGCTTCAGAATCAGATTTTCCTTCGAAATCGTCAGCGGTAATTATATTCGTGCCAAGGCCTACTTGGTCTGCTATCTCCCTGGCAATGGCAATGTGATCCCCCGTTACCATCTTCACTTTCACATCAAGGGAATTTGCTGTCTTTATAGTCTCCGCTGAATCTTCATGAGGTGGATCATAAAGTCCCAAAAGTCCTGCAAACCTGTATTTTCCTTCTTCTTCCACACACACTCCCAGGGCCCGATATCCCTTTGAAGCCAGAGAATCTACTTTTTCGTTTACTTTCTGCCTTATCTCTTCTTTATCACTTGATATGTCAAGAATAACCTGGGGTGCGCCTTTGGCAACCTTTAATTTCCCTTCAGGCCCTTCAACCTCAGCCTCAGTATGCTTTATGACAGGGTCAAATGGTGTGAACTCCTTAACTTCATAAGTCTCTATTTTTTCTTTAATTGTTTCTTCAGCCTTTGCCTTCAAAAGGATTGCATTATCAATCGGGTCGTTGTCCTCTTCCCTTGAGGCCAGAGAGCCGTAGAGAAGAAGGTCGTTTTCCTTAAAGTTTCCGAAAGGCACAAATTCGGACAATTTTATTTTGTTCTGGGTGATTGTGCCGGTTTTGTCAGAACATAGAATGTCCATCCCAGCCATTTCTTCTATAGAGACCAGTTTGCTGACAATAGCTCCTTTTTTTGCGAGTTCAGTGGCTCCCACAGCCATTGAAACGGACATTACAGCAGGAAGAGCTGCCGGAATTGCAGCGACTATTAGTACAAGAGCGAACTGGAGAGTTTCCAGGAAAGGAGTGTGCCTAAAAAGTTCTTCTATAAATAAAACAATCGCAACAATACAGCCTGCAAGGACAATCAGGTAGTTTCCTATTTTGAGGACCGCTTTTTGAAAATGGCTCCTGGTCTGAACACCGGCCACCAGTTTTGTTGTCTCTCCAAAATAGGTATTCATGCCCGTAGCTACAACCAGTGCATTCATCTCCCCTTTCTGGATAATGGACCCTGAATAGGCAATGCCATCAGCATTTTTTTCTACAGGCAGGGATTCTCCAGTAAGAGCTGATTCGTCTACCTGTAGATATTCCCCTTCAAGGAGCTTAAGGTCGGCAGGTACAATGTCTCCTGAACGTATGCGGACTACATCTCCTGGAACCAGTTCCCGTGCAAGTATTTGGACCCATTGCCCTCCTCTAAGTACCCTGGCATTTAGGGCCATTTTCTGCTTAAGGAGTTCAATGGCATTGTCAGCCTTGTATTCCTGCCAGAACCCCACAACTCCGTTTAAGATAAGGAGCAAGGAGATTATCACAAAGTCTTCCCATCGCTGGATGACCGCTGAAATTCCAGCTGCTATTTCGATCATCCAGGGGATGGGGCCCCAGAAATAACCTAAAAATTTTTAAGTGGATTGATCTTCTTTTCTTCAAGTTCATTAAAACCATACTGCTTAAGTCGGTTCTCAGATTCCGACGAAGAAAGCCCTTTGTTACTAGAATCGAGTTTTTTTAGGACTTCATTTGCAGGCAAATCCTTTATTTCATCAATTTTGAGCTTCACCTTTTCCCCCATAAATAAACCCCCAGTCCATGATTTCTACCAAATCAAAAATGCCCAAAATATTGATTCTGTCAGAAAAACACCGAATCTGATCAAAGATTATACTTCAGGCTTATTTTTTCCGTCTACCTCTTCTTATGAACCTGTTCTGATCTCGGTTTCAGTTTTAGGAACCGACTTTTAAATAAGTTTCAAAAGGCTGTTTTTTCTGACTTGATCAATAACTCATAACCACGACCCATAATTTTATATTATTCGTTAAGAAGACCTGGACCTTACCCATACTGTAAATTCTTGGAATTGAACCTTAAATTAGTCTCATTCCTTTCCCACAATAATATGCATGAGAAAAATGGATGAGCTTAAGAAGCTCGACAATCTTTTTGACAGAGAAAATCCTTTGTCATTGAGTTTTCTTGAAATGATATCTTTTCCAAGATACTGCTTGGTTAAATCTGCTCAAAAGATAACTCTCCCTTTTGACCAGATTCGAATTTTGGAGTTAAATTTCTGCATAGTCTGCTAATTGACTGCCCAATCAGTCTAATTTTAAGTCATCCATTTTTGGATCTATGGACTTTCCCCTATTTTCTTCAAACTATCTGCAGTATTACTCAAAACATTGTGCCCCGGGACATCCACGGATATATTGCAGAATGTCGCGCATTTTCGCGCTAGCCATTGATACAGACGTGTCCGCACTTCCATAATAAATGCGAATTTCATCATTCACTAAGACCCATCCACAAGGAAAGACGACATCATTAACGTCTCCACTGCGCTCATACATCTCACGAGGTCCGAAAACCCATCCTACTGACCTATGGAGTACTTTCCTTGGATCTTCAAGGTCAAGAAGGGCCAGTCCAAGCCGATAACTTACCTTAGATGTTGTCTGACGTATACCATGATACATAATTAACCATCCATCAGATGTCTGGATTGGATGCGGAGATAAACCGATCTTGTTTGCATCCCACCATCCTCCTTCTCTGGCATAAAGAAGAACCTCGTGACTTCCCCAATGTTTCATATCAGGTGAAAAAGATATCCATATATTTGTCTTCGCACCATGCATACAAGATACAGGCCTGTGCATCATTGCCCACCTGCCTTTAAACCTTACAGGGAAAATAGCAGAATCTTTATTTTCAGGCGGTAGAGTAGCCCCCATTCGATCAAAATTACGGAAATCCTCAGTAAAGGCAAGAGACGTCAAAGGACCCGAATCTGAAAAAGCTGTGTATGTTACAGCCCATTTTCCCATCTCATCTATGTAAGTTATACGCGGATCTTCAATACCGTATATCTCTTCAGGATAGTTTTCGGGATCCGAGGTAAAAGTTGGTTCAGGATCAATTTCCCAACCATCAATCCCGTTCTTACTTCTAGCTACTGTAAGGTGTGAGAAGCCTCTGTGATCTTCAACCCTTACCATTAACAGAGTTGTATTGTCAAAAATAGTTGCTGCAGGGTTGAATACTGAATTAGCCGGATACGGCCAATCTTCAACAGTAAGTATTGGATTTTTTCTATGTCGTACAAATAGTTCTCCATGATCTTTCCAGATCATATTATTCCCCCATTCCTCCTGATTTGCTGATAGTAGGCCCTTTCTCTTTTGCGGGGCTTTATCACTTACTTTGGATTGTAGTACTGTAATGAAGCTTAATTTACATATTTTAGGACTTACGCGGTTGAGCTGATAAATCAATAGGCTTTAAGCCTAAAACTGTTTAAATATCGATTCTGATTGTAAAGTCGATGGTGTTTGATTTTATATCTCAATTTCACATAGTTCTATATTTTTTAAAATGGCTCAAAGCCATAAGGAAACAAAATGTGGATTCCATAACTTGGTTACAGTTCATCCCATTTGAAGATAAACCCGTCACAGATCACACCTGTTTTTTCATTACCTTCCCAGTTTCTTTTCCGTTTCCAGAACTTTAAGAGTAATTTTCATAACTGAATCAGGATTGAGTGAAATGGAATCGATTTTCTCTTTTACCAGAAACTCAGCGATTTCGGGAAAATCGCTTGGAGCCTGTCCACAGATCCCGCTGTGTCTTCCGTTTTGTTTTGCTCCCAGTACAGCCATTGCCATTATTTTCATGACCCCAGGATCTCTCTCATCGAATTCTGAGGCAAGCAGTTCGGAGTCCCTGTCAACGCCAAGGGTTAGCTGAGTAAGGTCATTTGATCCTATGGAGAAGCCATCAAAAAATTTGCTAAATTCGTCGATGAGGAGAACGTTATTTGGAATTTCACACATAACATAGACCTGAAGCCCATTTTCTCCTCGCTTGAGCCCGTTTTTCTCCATTTCGGCAATCACTTTCCGCGCTTCTTCAATAGTCCTGCAGAAGGGAATCATAAGAATAAGGTTTGTAAGCCCCATTTCATCCCTTACCTTTTTCATAGCTCTGCACTCAAGGGCAAAACCTTCCCTGTAACGCTCGTCAAAATAGCGGGAAGCTCCCCTGAAACCTATCATGGGGTTGCTTTCCACCATTTCAAAGTAGCTGCCCCCAAGAAGACTTGCATATTCGTTGGTCTTGAAGTCGCTCATTCGGACTACAACCGGCTTCGGGTAGAAAGCCGCGGCAATAGTACCAACCCCTTGAGCTAGCTTCTCGACAAAATACTCTTCTTTATCGTAACCTCTGGTAAGTTGTTCTATTTCCCTAAGGTCTTTAGGATCTTTGACATTCTCAGGATGTACAAGAGCCATTGGATGGATCTTGATATAGCTTGTAATGATGAACTCCAGCCTTGCAAGCCCGATTCCATCGTTTGGGATCATGGATAAAGCAAAAGCTTCTTCAGGATTTCCAAGATTAATCATAATTTCTGTTTTCGGGCGTTTCAGATTTTTGAGGCTCATAGTGTCTTTGTGGGAAGGAAGAATACCATCGTACACAAACCCGTCCTCTCCTTCCGCACAGCTTACGGTAATTTCCCGACCGGTATCCAGAACTTCGGTTGCATTGCCTGCTCCTACGACTGCGGGAATTCCTAGTTCCCGGCTGACAATAGCAGCATGGCAGGTTCTTCCTCCTTTATTTGTGACAATTGCAGCAGCTGTTTTCATGACAGGCTCCCAGTCAGGAGTCGTGGTGTCTGCAATCAGTATTTCTCCCGGTTTAAAAGAGGGAAGATCCGAAACATCAGGAATCACATGAGCCTTTCCGGAAGCAATTTTAGCTCCTACACTCCTACCTTTTGCAAGAATTTCAGACCGTTTTTCAAGTACATACGTTTCCAGAATGTCTTTGCTTCTCTGGGACTGGACAGTCTCTGGCCTTGCCTGAACTATAAAGAGTTCTCCTGTTATGCCGTCCTTTGCCCATTCGATATCCATGGGCCTTGGTTCTCCATACTTGTTAGAATAATGGTCTTCGATAGTAATCGCATACCCTGCAAGTTCGAGGACTTCCTCATCGTCAATACAGAAGCGCAGCCTTTCAGCCTCAGGGACCTCTACGTTTCGGGTAAGCACTTTGGAGTCCCCGCGCCCGTAGATCATCTTGATCTCCTTGTCCCCTACTTTTTTCATGATAATCGGCTTATACCCTTCCCTGAAAGTCGGCTTGAAAACGTAGAACTCATCGGGATTGACCTGTCCCAGCACTACATTCTCTCCGAGCCCGTATGCGCCTGTAATGAAAACTACGTCCCTGAAGCCGGTTTCTGTATCCAGGGTAAAAATGACGCCGCTTGACGCCAGATCAGATCTGACCATTTTCATGATCCCTATAGACAGTCCCACTTTGAAATGATCGAATTTGTTTGTTACGCGGTAGGAAATAGCCCTGTCAGTAAAAAGAGAAGCAAAGCAGCGTGAGCAGGCGTCCCTAAGCCCTGGATAACCCCTTATATTCAGATAAGTTTCCTGCTGGCCAGCAAAAGAAGCTGTGGGAAGATCCTCAGCAGTTGCCGAACTCCGTACAGCTACATCTGTATCTTCTCCGTACTGCTCACAGAGGCGATCATACCCTGTTTTGATTTCCTCCCAGAGATCATCCGGAATTCCTGCCCCAAGGATCAGGTCCCTTGCAATCTTCCCCCTTTTTGAAAGGTCAGCGACATTTGCAGTATCAAGCCCTGTCATTGTTTTTTTGAGTTTCTCGATAATCCCTCCAGCCTTCAGGGTATGCCAGTAAGCTTCAGCAGTCACTGAAAAGCCGTTCGGGATCTTTATTCCCTTCGAAGTAAGCTCCCTGTACATTTCCCCAAGGGAAGCATTCTTCCCGCCTACCAGCGGGACATCGTCGATCGTAATTTCTTCAAACCAGCGGATGTACTTGCTCTTATTTGCAGACATTTCCCATAACCCCTTCTAAAATGATTTTATATGAAATAAATAA
>CAZCKG010000095.1:0-7350 GCA_964498825.1 uncultured Methanosarcinales archaeon | reverse complement strand
GGGGTCAATGAAAGTCGGCCAGTTTGCTGCCTGTCATATTTCGCCCACGCGGTAGTCAGGTAAGGTCCAGTCATCTGTTAACAGATCTGGACTATAAAAATGAAACTTTTGGGAGACAGACTATGAAAAATACCATTGACATAAAAATCGATCCAACTATTGCATTCACAGGTGGCCGGATACTCACTATGGACTCTGAACAAAAATATGCAGAGGCCATAGTTATTGAAGGGAACCGCATTGCCGCTGTCGGTGACATGAGTATCCTGAACTCTTTTCCCAATGCAGAACTTCACGATTTGAAAGGCCGATTTTTACTTCCTGCTTTCATCGATTCCCATAACCACCTTTCCTCATTCGGTTGCTTTTTCCCTACCTGGGCGAATCTGATAGGCTTAACGAAAAAGGAAGCCATACTGGAAGCTGTTCGAAAACAAGCCCAAAAAGAACCGGGAAAAGAATGGATCGTTGGTTTTGGCTGGTTCGATGCCAAGACGGGCGGGGTCGACCTGATAAAAAAAGATCTGGATGAGGTCAGCTCTGATAGGCCGGTTCTTCTCATTCAGACTACGTTCCATCAAAGTGTAGTAAATACCCAAGCACTTGAACTTCTGGGCATCAACAGAGCGACTACCGACCCACGCTGTGGGATTATTCTCCGGGAAAGTGACGGAACGCCAACAGGAGTGCTTGTTGAGTCTGCTCAGATTCCTGTGTTCAAACTGGTGATGGAAATTGATACCGAGACACTCGCAGATCTTATCGAGGCACGTGCTAAAGAGCTTTTTCAATTTGGCATTACCGCTATCCACGATCCGGGAGTCACACCGGATGCTGAGATAGCATATAAAAAGCTCCACGACGAAGGGCGGCTTCCGGTTTCGGTGCTAATGATGCCGCATGGAGAAACTCTTCTTGATAATCAGCTAAACCATCGGCTTCAAGGACAGGTCACTGGAATGGGAAATGAAAGGCTACGTGTGGGTCCAATCAAATTATTCGCTGACGGCGCAACAGCAGAAACAGTAGCCTTTTCTCTTAAAATCGGAGGGCAGACTATAAACAGCGGTAAATACCGTGATGATTTTGAGGAAATGCTCTTTTCAGCAATTGAAAAGGGATTCCAGGTATGCGTTCATTCTTTTGGGAACGCTACAACAGATGCTGTACTTACGGCCTTTGAAAATGCTGCTATTCGGGCTCCAGCAGGATTTGAAATGCGTCCACGCTTGGAACATGTAACTCTTATAAACTCATTGCAGATAAAACGCCTTGCTGGCATGGGAGGATGTGCATGTGTCCAGCCTCAGTTTCTTTCCAGGGCTCAAAATACAAAACAGGTTGTGTTAGATGATGGAAAATGGTATGCTTATGGTGACCTTGTTAAAGGGGGAGTGGTTGTAGCTTCCAGCAGTGATAATCCGGGAGGGTTTATGGATGCTCGTGACCCAATTCAGGGCTCTGTGATGGGATCAACTATGAGCGATGGGGCAGGCAATGTCATCTTTCCAGATCAGGTGCTTCCTTTTGAGCAGTGGCTCTGGATGTATACCGCAGGCGGCGCTTATGCTGGTGGACAGGAGAAAGAGCGAGGTATGCTGAAAAAAGGAACGGTTGCAGACCTGGTCATCCTAGAGGGTAGTCTCGACCCAAAAAACCCTCCCGTTGTTGCTGAAACCTGGGCAGCAGGTAAGCGAGTATATACGCGATGAAGTAAAACCAGCTCTTCGCTATTTTGATAGGGTAATTCATAATTGCTTCCCAAACACGGTAAATATTAGAACACAATTTATTTAGGAGAAACACATCAGGATTAATGTTTATCGATTTAAAGTAGGCATTTTTCAATTAGGTAATTATTTTCGCCCATACAAAACAGCGAAGAGCCAAAATCAATTTATACATATTTATCAACCTCATCTACACCCCCTTTACATAAAAATCATTCAAGAAGTCAACCGACATACAGAGATGTTCCAAATAGACCAGTTATCCCGGAAATTATTTCAAACCCCGGAGTGCTCTAGTTTGACCACCTGTTGTCAGTAAGTAATACCTTTAAGGGTGAGCTTCTGGATGCAATATTCGCACAGAGGTCAGCAACAGGTGTTTTTAGTGACGGTTCCAACAGGTGTTTTTAGTGACGGTTCCACTTCTGAAACAGTGCACATGTAAATATCCATGTTTGTGTGGGGAAGACCGTGTATGCTATATTCATTACGCCAGTCAGTCCAAATTATTTTGTCTCTATAGATTGCAGGATAGTGCTTCTCTGATATATTGGATGTAATCTGAGTTTCCGCTTGAGTAGAAAGATTGTACATGTAGACATAGCTATACATATTACGGTTATCTAACCATACTATCCTGTCACCATAGATTGCAGGATATTCCTGAGAGCCTTCTTCGGTAGTGATTTGTGTCTCTTTGGAAGTGGAGAGGTCGTACATATAAATGTCCCAGTTTCTATTGCGCAGATCTGCCCACACTATTTTGTCCCCATAGATAGCAGGAGAGTACTGATCCGAATCGTCAGCAGTAATTCGGATTTCCGTGGAAGCGGAGAGATCGTACATGTATATGTCGGTAGGGTTATAGCCTTCTCCATTACGAGAATCCTGCCACACTATTTTATCCCCATAGATAGCAGGATTATCCTGATGCGATTCGTTGGTGGTTATTTGGGTTTCTTTTGATGTGGAGAGATCGTACATATAAATATCTCCATTTCCACTTCGAGTATCTGTCCAGACTATCATATTCCCGTAAATATCAGGACAGAATGCTTTTCCGCTGTTTGTAATCTGAGTTTCTCTGGAAGTAGAGAGATTATACATATGTATATCTGTTTCACTCAAGGTTCCATTATTATTATGATACTCCTGCCAAACTATCCTATCCCCGTAAATTGAAGGTCCTGCATTGTAATAGGAACTGTTGGTAGTAATCCGAACTTTCCTGGAAGTAGAGAGATTGTACATGTAAATATTGTAATAGCCCCATTCAATGCTATCATCTAGAAATACTATTTTATCCCCGTATATAGCAGGCATCGTCTGATTTGATTTATTTGTGGTGATCTGAGTCTCCATTAGAGTGTATTGAGGCCTATTTGATGCTGTTATCGGATATAACCTCGAAAAAGTACCGTTTGCATTGTTTACTGTCAGATTGACAGTATAGGTACCAGATACAGGATACACATAAACCGGTGCTTTATCTGTAGAGTCAGCGACTCCGTCATTGTCGAAATCCCATGACCTGGATGTTGCATTTTGCGAAAAGTCTGTAAACAGGATTGAAAGAGGTACATAACCACCAGTTACGTTGGCACGGAAGTCTGCAACAGGAAATACTGGTTGATCCTGCCCGGATATAGATACGAGAGGGAGATAATCATACTCACTTCCATTAATATTATAAGGCAAATCACCAATCCCATCCCCATTCCAGTCATTGCAGTTTTGGGAAAAACCGGTCCCATCAGGCTTTGCCCAGTAATTGCCGCCAATGTAGGGTCCGCCTAGAATATTCCTTCCTGAAGTTTTTGTAGTGTTCCAGATAGCATCGTCCATACCGTTTCCAGGATAGACAATTTCAGTGTTATTGAAGAGGTTAACTGTGTTATTGAATAAATTATTGTAAATCAGACTGCTTCTGGTAGAATCAGAATCATCGGCAGAAAGATCGAGATAGATTCCACATTCTTTATTAAGCTCTATCCTATTATCAGCTATCAGAGCACTATCATCCAGTAATATGCCAATGTTGTTGTTCAAAATTGTATTGTTTTTTATCGTATTCATAGGAGAGTAATGAGCAACAATGATTCCTCTGGTATTCGAAATTAATGTGTTGTTTGTAATCTGGTTACCACTGGTGATGAAACCTGCAGAAATACCGTAACTGCAATTGAAAATGGAATTATTATCTATAATATTGTCGTGAGACTCAAAAAGGGAGATCCCGGCTTCATCAAGGATCCCATCTGAAATAGTATTAGTTATAATCTTATTTTTACTGCATTGCCCAATACCGATCTGAGAGCCTAGAAGCGTATTGTTAATTATAGTGATGTTAGTCTCGCTGCCTCCTGATGCGAGGTGAATATCTGAATAGAGTTTATTATCAGAAAAAGTGCAACTATTGCAATCAACACTATCGATACCTGTGCCACTTCCCAAAAATAGATTCTTTTCAATGGTAGAATTAAAGCAATTACTTATAACAACACCTGAACTGTTTTCTAAAAAGACGTTATTCTCAACAGTGCAGTTTTCAGGAATAAATTCGTCGCCGACTCCCATAACGATAGATCCTCTAAGTGCCACGTTTTCTTCTATACCGAATCCGTTGACAACTGTATTATTAGCCACCAGATTGAAAGCCCGAACAATAGTATCCTCTGGGCTTCCAGAGTCCGAAAGAATGTTCAAGTTGTCTTTACTTACATTCACGCTCTCGTTATAGAGGCCCGGATAAACAAGAATTATATCCCCTGAAGAGGAATTGTTCACTGCCTCCTGAATCGATCTGAAGCCTGCATCTGAACCTTTATCGTCCACTATAATCTCCCTGGCAGATGCAGGGCTATTGGTAGCAGTCAAAAGGAAGATAGCAACCGCTAAAAGAACGGTTAATTTACTTACCCACATCTGTTACTCCCCCTTTAAATCAGAAATATCAAATTATAAGGCACTAAAAATTTAGTTATTTAAGAGCTAATAGATCTTATTTCAGGGACTTAATATAATCCTAATCTTCTGTTCAAGGAAAGCATGGTATGTTGGGGAGTTATTTTGCTTTTAACTGGTTAAAAATCATTAGTTTTGAGTTTTAATGATCTTTATTCCCCTACTTTTGTATTCATTCCAAAAAATCATTTACATATTTCAAACAGGAATGAAACTTTTTTATACTGACGATTGCATACCTATTTAGGGAGAAGAAGAAATCATTTTTGAGGAGCATCCATAACAGCAATTGAGCACTTTTTGTAGCTTTCATTTTTCGGTTTCCTTTTATCAGTACATTTACCTATGTAGGAAAATTTCCAGACATAGATGAACTGATGATGTTTTAAGAGACTTTTATGCATAATAACGGCGAACAAAAACCAGATCACGTTATTTCTCAATAGAGAACAGGACTTAATTGAGTATAGGGGAAATCTAAACAATTTATTCCAGATTTTGGAAAAATTCCGGATAAAGGAGTTGGGTTAGGAGTTTCTGACCACATAATGCTTCAAATATTCACATAATTTTAAAGGGTGCTATGCATGGAGAAAGAAGATGGATTTTCTAAAGAAGAGGAGATAAATTCGAAGTACGACGTCCTGATTATAGGAGCAGGGCCTGCCGGGATGTTTGCAGCTTACGAGCTTGCAGAGGTAAAACATTTGAAAGTCCTTATTGTAGATATGGGCAGCGATATAGACAAACGCCTGTGCCCCATGAAAACCCAGACTTACTGTATGCACTGTACTCCCTGCGACATTATGTGCGGAGTAGGAGGCTGCGGAACTTACTCGGATGGGACCTTAAACCTGAGGCCTGATGTGGGAGGGGATCTGGCAGCTCTGACAGGAGATCAGACCGAAGCCTGGGAGCTTGTAGAAAGGGTGGATAAAGTTTTTCTAAAGTTTGGAGCGCCACATGAAGCTCTTTTGACAGAAGGCCCGGAGATAGAAGAGCTGAAGCGCAGAGCCGCTTCTGTAGGAGCCCGGTTTATCGAGATCAAACAGAGGCACATAGGTTCGGACAACGCTCCTGCCGTAATAGGGCGCTTTAAACAGGACCTTGTTGACAAAGGCGCGGATTTCCTGCTTGAGAGCGAGGTAGAAGACCTGCTGGTCGAGGAAGGCATCTGCAAAGGGATCGTACTTTCAGACGGGAGAATAATCCGTGCCAGCTATGTACTTCTGTCTCCTGGAAGAAGAGGATTCAACTGGGTCTCTGAGATGATTGAGAAGCACGGAATAGAAGCCAGATACGGTGGAATTGATATCGGGGTGAGAGTAGAAGTCCCTGCAATCGTTATGGATCCTGTAACAAAAATCAACCGCGACCCCAAGTTCCATATCCAGAGCCGCCGTTACGATGACTTTGTCCGGACATTCTGCACAAACATGCGTGGATTTGTCGTAAAGGAAGAATATGAAGATTTTATCGCAACTAATGGCCACTCTATGGCCAATAAAGAGTCAGAGAACACCAATTTCGCATTCCTCGTCCGAGTCGAGCTTACAGAGCCCATGGAAAACACTACAAAATACGCCCGTTCAATTGCAAAGCTGGCAACCACGATAGGGGGAGGAAAGCCTGTCCTGCAGCGCATGGGAGACCTGAGGCGCGGTCGCCGCTCCACAAAAGAACGAATTGCCAGAAATATTGTTGTAAATACGCTCAAAGACATAACTCCAGGAGATATCTCAATGGCACTCCCCCACAGGATAGTCATGGATATAATCGAAGGCCTGGAGACTCTAAATGAGATCATACCCGGCGTTACTTCAGACTCAACCCTGCTGTACGCTCCTGAAGTCAAGTTCTATGCAATGCACCTTAAAGTGAATAGAAAAATGGAAACCAGCATTAAAAATCTCTTTGCAGCTGGAGACGGGGCAGGACTTTCAAGGGACATAGTAAACGCAGCTGCAACAGGAATCATGGCAGCTGAAGGAATAATCAAGAAAGATGAGGCGAAGAAGGAAGAATAAGGAGTAAAGAGGAAAAAAGTAAAAAAGGATATTGAAGGAAAAAGGGATAAACGAAAAAAGGACGAAGACAATGAAAGAAAGACAAATGGAGGACAAAAAGAACGAAATTATAAAAATACAGGCAAATGGAGGACAAAAAGAAGAAAGGAATGACAAAAGCGAAGGAAATGTAGATGAAGTTTAAAACAGGGTATTGTTTTTATTTAGAAGAGGATTAGCGTTCTCATCCAAAAAGCCTGGAAGTTCTAATGACATTATAGAATGCTCAGTTTCTTAGTCTGGAAAGAGGTTAGGCATCTCGGGGTTGAGAGTTCTTATTTTGATCCCTTATTGCGGTAGATCTTTTTGGAGTAGGTGTTTACTAATGGGGTGTTCAAGGGATGAGAACGCAATTCATACTATACACTCATTATATATAATATTTTTAACACATAATATTATTTCATTCATATACAGATTAACACATTATTCTAATAATTAGCTCATTGATTTAATCAGTATATTACAGATATAACTGCATTTTAAGGGCTGGATAAGCTATAAGCCCTATATTTTCAAAAGTAATTTTTTATGCACAAGTCTGGGAAAAGGTAAATAAATTTTTTCCTTTTTTGTAAAAGTAGATTATT
>CAZCKG010000094.1:0-7425 GCA_964498825.1 uncultured Methanosarcinales archaeon | reverse complement strand
AATATATTTTTTCTGTCGGCGGCGCAGTCCACCTTGTAGAAAAATCAAAACTCACAGAATCAACCTGAGCCGAGAAAAATCTAATTTAAAAATTGGCAACTGGCCTTGAAAAAACTGCATATTTGAAAACCGGAACTCAAATTAGCCATCTTTGTGGTTCTTGTCCGCTCGCAAGCGAGCGGCCCTTCCCTTGAAGAATAAAAAGAAAAAAGTGATGGACTAAACAGCATCGAACTTGCTTAAACCTGAACACGAATTTTTCCTGACATGAGTTTGGGGAGAAGAGAATCTCGGATTTGGGATAACAATCTATTTTGTTCTTGTCTTCCTAGCTTTTCATTAAGGAATGATAAAGCCACTTTATTCCACGCAGTAAGAATTTGATCATTTGGAACAACTATTTGAAAGCTCCCAATAGTTTCAAGACTAATATTAGCCTGAACACCTTGAACAACAGATATCATCGCATACTCTTGAATTCGTTTACTTTTTAGGTGTTCTAAAACTAAAGATAAGTGCTCTTGTCTTTTTAAACGTATAAATGCAATAGCTTGATTAGTATTAGAGTTGTGCAAGTCATTTTCCACAATAGAAACTCGTCCTATTGTTCCAGCTATTGAAAACAACAAATCGTTTTCGAAAAGAATTGAACGCTTCAACACACCCTTATGTATTGATTCGTCAATAAGTTCCAACCCTACCCTATTTATTTGCCCATCATCCGCTATATCTTTTACTTTAATGAAGCTTATCGACGGAGTACCTTCAGCATCTGTAATCTGTTTTTTAGGCGTTGTTCCTTTTGAAATAGTTTTGCTCATCTCCTTCAAATCAACAACTCTCCATCCCTCCGGAATCTCCCCCAATTCCGAATCAACCATTTTGCCGCCGCTTGATTTGTAAGGGTTTCCATTTTCATCCGGGAACTCGAAATCAATGAACCAGCGTTTGAAAAGAGCCTGGGCGATTTGTTCTAAGGTGGAGTTCATCTGGTGGTTGAGGTCGAATTTGTCGTCGAGAGTTCTGATAATTGATGATATGCTAAATTGTTCTGCAAGCGAAGGAAGACTTGGAATATTAAGATTGCGAATCTCGGACATATTTAAATGTGGAACCGTTGATCCTTCAGCTTTACAGATCATTTCATTTTTCATATCTTTGGTTAGGAGCAAATAAAGCAAGTAATAGGGATCAACTAATTTCTTGTTTGGTCTGATTAAAACTGTGCGCTGACCAAGACATACGCGTTTTCCTTGGGGAATAATCCCAACTTCTCCTACAGGAGCTTCTCTTGTAAGAATGATATCTCCTTGGAAGGGTTCAAGACGTTTTGTCCACAAAAGGTATGTTTCTTCAGAAACTTTGTTAGCTCCTTCTAAGTCAAGATACCCATTAAAAATATTTTTTGTCCTAATACAAGGAATTCCAGACTCTTGAATGGGTGCAGTCTTATGTTCGCAGTCAACTATGGTCTCACAAAAGTCCGAAAGTATCAATGAGCATTTATTTTCTTTTTGTTTTTTCATGAACTGCACTTCCATTTCCCTTTTTCGTATTGCTATTATTAAAAATACCTTTTGTTTTCTATATAATTTCGCTCTTGATTATATTTCATCAGCAAGACCGCTCGCCTGCGAGCGGACAAGACACCTTTAAGACAGCTAGTAAGGTTCCCTGTTTCTGAGTCCATTGAATCTTTTTCCGGCGCTTTTTATTGTTCTTTTTTTCAGGATCTAGTAACGGTGTGATCAGGAAAATGTCTTCTTTTTTTATAAATTTGGGGTTTTATTAAATTAATGGCACTGGAGTTCTTGCGGGTTCCCGGAATTATTCACGCATTTCATCGGGAATTTTACGTATGGGTTGACATAACTGAGAAATCTGTTAACAGGATACCATAAATTTGAGAAATATGATAATCTGGATTATCATATAGTTACAAAATAAGAATTAATTACCTGTTTTGCTTTCAGAATCCTTTTTTGGAGCTTTTTTTCCGCTTTTGCTTGTCTTTTTGCCTTTTTTGTTTTCAATGGCTTTTTCCTCAACTTTTTCAGTGGAGTCTTCAAAGAGGAGGCTTACTAGATAGTTAATCTGACTCATGAGTTCCTTTTTTATTTCCTCAGGGAACTCTTTTGTTTCCTGTACGGATCTCAGGGCTTCATCAAAATAATACTTTGCAAGATCAGGATCTTTCTCAGTGTAAACGTTTCCAACCATAATTTGAAGGGGAGAAAAGTATCTGTGCTTTTCATTGAACTTCCTGTAAAATTCCTGGATTTTATCAAAGTCTTCTTTATCCATAAGTTCCAGAAGATAATCCTGCATAAGTTCCATATAATCCGGACCTTTATCCAGCAGAAAATCGAATTTTTCGGCATCGGTCATTAAAAAGAAACCGGTTTCAAGGTCATCTGCTACCCTGTCCTTTTCAAAAATATCCTCTAACGGCAGGTCTTCCAATAAGCCTCCCTTTTCAAAGATATTTTCCTCACCAAAGAAATCGTCAGTCATTTCTCTTTTCATGAGGAGCATGTCGACTTGAGCCCCGGAAACGCCCACTTTACGTGCAAATTTTTTGAACTGGTTTTCGTATTTTTTCTCTTCGCTTTCTGATAAAAAACCAAGCACATACGTGATCCACTTCACGTATGCCTGTTTGTCCTCCAGCCAGGATCTGTTGTCAATAGCCCACAAAACATAGTCAAGGACAAGGGTGAATTCATGGTCGTAAAGCAGGTTTTCCTCAAGAGGTTCGGCCAGGCTTTTTACAATTTCTTTTTCAAGGGGTTTTTCAAAGAAACTGATTGGTTTGTCGCGGTTCTGCTTTATATTCTTTAATGCCCTGATGACATCTTTATCCGTTACTTTTTGGTTCGAGTTGTAGTAATAGTCGGCAATTGAAAACTCTATTTCACTCAGATATTCGCTGTACTCGTGTTCTTCATTGTAGATGCTTTTTAATTCCTTTATCTCCTGAGTATCCGGCACTAAAAATTCGGACAAGGACAGATCGTCTTCAACAAATTGATTGTTATCGTCAGAACTCATAAACAATCCTCTCTGATTATTGATTTATATTGATTTCCAATGACATGGACGGATGAATGTAATTTATTTTTACGTGGTTGAACTGGGATTTTTCTTCAGTCATGCTCGTTTTTTCAACTATAAGACAGTCAAAGACAGCTGAAGACTCCCCTATTTTCGAGTTCACGAAATCTTTTTCCGGCTCTTATTGCGTAGTTTTTGGGGTAGTTTAATTTTCTCCCAGTTTCAGCTTTTCTTATTTTTCGATAAGCTCCCAGTGCCCTCATTTCGTAGAACCTATTCTTCTGAGAAAACCTTTTCTCTTTAATGTGTCCATGTGTTTTTGAATTGCAGATTGGTTTATTTTCAGTTTCTCGGAAATTTCCTTTCTTGAAATTGTGGGGTTTTCATGAATTAAAGTCAGGATCTTGCGTTGGTTTTCATTAATTTCCGACCACTTTTCCGACCACTTTTCTGACCACCTATCAACCTCTTTTTCACCGAATTTTTCAGCTCAAGGACTTCAGATTCTTTTAATCTTTCTTCAGAATTCATATCCAAGCCCAGCAAGATTCTCCTTAATCTTCTTCTCCAGTTCCTCAGATTTCCTGAACTGCTCCGAAAGTTCGGAAGTCAGCCTTTCCATTTTCTCTTCGAATTCCTCATCATCATCTTCGGTTTCTTCAAAACCCACATAGCGGCCAGGGGTGAGGATATAATCATGCTTCTTAATTTCGTCAAGAATTGCAGCCTTACAGAAGCCTGGAATATCTTCGTATTTTCCGCTTTCAACTTTTTCTCCACGCCAGGCATGGTAAGTATCGGCAATCTTCCGGACTTCTTCATCCGTGAGTTCGCGGTGGGTACGGTCCCTTAAAACTCCCATATTCCGGGCATCAATAAAGAGAACTTCTCCTCGCCTGTCACGAAAACCGCTGTTCTCTTTATCGCGGGCGAGGAACCAGAGACAGGCTGGAATGGCGGTATTATAGAAAAGCTGGCCCGGAAGAGCTATCATGCAGTCCACAAGGTCCTTTTCAATGATATTTTTACGGATTTCACCTTCGCCGGAAGTGTTTGAGGACATGGAGCCGTTTGCAAGAACGAAACCTGCAATTCCGGTTGGAGATAGGTGGTGGATGTAGTGCTGGACCCAGGCGAAGTTAGCATTGCCTTTTGGAGGGATTCCGAACTTCCAGCGGGCGTCATCAGTCAGGAGTTCGCCTTTCCAGTCAGAATCGTTAAAAGGAGGATTTGAGAGGATGAAATCAGCTTTCAGGTCTTTGTGCAGGTCATTATGGAAAGAATCGCCCCATTTAATTCCGTCGTTGTCGATGCCGCGGATAGCAAGGTTCATTTTGCAGAGGCGCCAGGTGGTCTGGTTTGACTCCTGGCCGAAAATAGAGATGTTTTCAAGTCGGCCGTCGTGGGCTTCAATGAATTTTTCGCTCTGGACGAACATTCCGCCCGAACCGCAGCAGGGGTCATAAATTCGGCCTCTATAAGGTTCTATCATTTCAACGAGGACTCTGACTATGCTTCTTGGAGTATAGAATTGGCCGCCACGCTTTCCTTCAGCATCTGCGAACATGCCAAGGAAATATTCGTAAACTCTGCCGAGGACGTCTTTACTGCGGCTCTCCTTATCACCAAGGCCAATAGTGCCCACAAGATCGATTAATTCACCTAAGCGCTGTTTGTCAAGGCCTTCTCTTGCATAATTCTTAGGAAGCACGCCTTTAAGGGTATTATTGTCCCTCTCGATTGCAGTCATAGCATCGTCCACAATTTTTCCAATTGTGGGCTGCTTTGCACTTTTTTCCAGGTGGTTCCAGCGGGCTTCGGGAGGTACCCAGAATACATTTTCTGCAAGATATTCTTCCGGATCTTCAGGATCAGCTCCTTCCTCGACTTCCGAGAGCAGTTTTTCATGCATTTCCTCAAAAGCGTCAGATATGTATTTAAGGAAAATAAGGCCGAGTACCACGTGCTTATACTCTGCCGCATCCATATTGTTTCTAAGCTTGTCTGCCGTCTGCCAGAGCTTTTCTTCAAAACCTAAATTTGCGCCGTTTGAACCTGCTGTGTTTTTTGCCATGGGTGATCAACAATTTAATGATGGGTTAAGATAAACCCTGTAAACTGTTATAAAATTGCTGATTCGAATATTTAGCAAAGCCCGTACTTCCAGGCTTAATAATAATATGCCCTCTAAATCAACGTAAGAATCAAACGGCTTGGTTGTAAATTAATAGTGGCCAATCTGCTAAGTTCAAGTTTAAGATTTATCCTGAACTGGCTGTTAAATCATCTCTTCCTGAACTGGCTGTGAATTCATCTATAAAGCTATTCTGTATTTTGCATCTAACGTGAAAGGCCGCTCTTCGAGCGTGACAGGACACGTTAAAGATGGCTAATTATGCCGCCTTGTTTTTTATTGATCGTATCCACCTTCAGGTCTTTATTACCTTTTTCTGCCTGCTGAAACAGTGGAAATTCTGCTTTGTTATAGTCATTTTATTCTAGCTATCAGGTCGAGGAAGTTGGCTCTTAACACTTCTTTGGTAGAGTCCGAAAGGTCATCGAGTTTATCCAGGGTTTTCAGGGCTTTTTCGAAATAGGATTTTGCAAGATCAGGATCGACCTCGACGTAGACCCCTCCCATATAAACATACAGGTAAAGGAAGTCATCATATTTTTCAATAAGGTTTCTGTAAAGTTCCTGGATTCTTTCAAACTCGCCTTTTTCTGAAAGTTCTGAGATATAAAGGCCTACAAGTTCATAAAACTCCGGACCGTTTTCCATCAGGAAATCAAATTTTTCAGCATCTGGCAGTGAAAGGAACTTTCGTTCCATTTCGTCAATCAGCTCTTCTTCAGTCAGCTCTTCCCCGTCATTATCTCCGTCATCTGTCCCGTAATTTTCTACGAATTCGAAATAATCATCCTCGCTTCCTTTCAGAAGCATGAGATCTGCGTGTTTGCTGGACAGGCCCAGTTTAGCGGCAAGCTTCTTGACGCTCTTTTCATACTCTTCGCCCTCTTCTTCCGTGAAAAGCCCCATGACGTAAGTAACCCACTTCAGGTAAGCCTGTTCATCTTCCATCCATGAACGGTTGTCGATAACCTCCAGAACGTAGTCAATTGCCAGTTCAAACTCGTGATGGCTTATTGGCTCGCTTTCAAGAAGGTCTAGCAGGTTTTCTATAATTTCTTTTTCAAGATCCTGCTCAAAAAAAGAGATTTTTTTGTCGCAGTTATTTCTGATATTTTTTAATGCTGATACTGCATCTTTGTCTTTTATTTCTCTGTTATCCTCATAAAAATACCTGGCAATCGAATATTCAATTGTCCCCAGATAATCGCCGTATTCATACTCATTTCCTTGCAGGCTTTTTATTGCTTTTTCTTCTGCTGTAGCCGGCACGAGCAACTCAGACAAAGAGAATTCGTTTTCTTGAATTTCACTATTTTCACCACGACTCATAAAAATTTCCTCAAGTTATCGATTAATGAAACAGAATAGAATGAAAAACAATTTCATTTCCATTCCATAAGTATCTGCATGCAACCCGTAAACTCATCAACTTCTTCATTGACTTCAACAAAACCGCATTTTTTATAAAAACAGATGGCTTTTTCGTTTTCTCTATAGACCATGAGAGAGAGCCTTCCTTTTAGATTTTTTGCGTGCTCCAGAAGAGTCCTGCCGATTCCTTTGCCCTGCATTTCCGGCTCAACGAAGAGAGCACATATTCTAGCTTCAGCAAGGGAAATAAATCCTGAAACCTGTCCGTTCTTTTCGAAAACAAAGTTTTCTGTAGATCGAAGATATCTCTCCTTCATTGCATTTTTTTGCGAAGCCCAGAAAGAAGCCGGAATGAAGGAGTGGGCTAGAATTGAGGCGTTGTACCAGATCTTCACCATCTCATCAAGATCTGTTTCCCTGTAATTTCTAATTCTGCAATCTCGAACACTGTAATTTTGAACCATTGTATCAAGTTCCCGTTTTTTTTAGAAGATTTTTATTTTGAAGGATCTCTTTTTATAGAGGTCTTTTACCAGGTTTCTTTTACCAGGTTTCTTCTACCCGGTTTAAAGTTAAAAGTATATCTCCATATCGAATATTACGGTATGATGGAGGGTGAAAATTCTGGATAATGGAGACTTTAGAAAAAAAGTTCACAGAAGAGGAAGGTTTTTATAGAAAGAAAAAAGTTTAAAAAATGTCAGACCGAATAGGCTTCGATCTGGAAAGGGGCTTTCATGAAAATGAGTCCGAATCAAAAAAATAAAAGTCGGAAAAATGTTTTAATTTTACTCCAGTGTCTCGATCTGGTGGATCAAGTCACTGGTATACCTTTCAGATAACTCCACATGTGCACTGCATGGAAC
>CAZCKG010000093.1:0-7449 GCA_964498825.1 uncultured Methanosarcinales archaeon | reverse complement strand
TAAAGATGGGAAGTTTGAACACGATTTATTTGGGAAAACCATAATCGAGATCGATGTTTTACCTATTTCAAGTAGTCATTTTTGAACTAGGAAACTGTTTTCAACCCATACAAAACAGCTAAAAGTCATTTAATTTCATTTTTCTTTTTCAATCATTCTTTATTTGTCTTTATTGCCCCTCTTCTTTTCTTCGATTTCAATGCTTCTCATTAAGCTAGAACCATCATAAATTATTGTTATGCCTTCCTTTGAAAAATCCTCACATATCTACGTGGCTTGTTTCGATTTAACCTTTAGTTATAAAAATAATTAATGAAATTGAGCTATTAAAAGTAAAATGGTCTAAATGTCATTAATCTAGTTTATATTAATATTCAGAAGAGATTATATTATAATTAAAGTGGGGGAAACAAATGAGAAATGAAACCGTTTTTTTAATAATTTTAATTTTTATTTTTCTAATATCTATTCCAGCTATAGCATCAGCAAGGGAAATTACGGTAGATGATAACTCTGGAGCTGATTTCGTATCAATTCAGGAAGCTGTGAATAACTCTGCACTAGGAGACAAAATAATCTTGAGGCCTGGTACATATACTGAAAACATTCATGTCAATGTAAAAGGTCTAACTATCAGATCAGAATCAAATAATGGCGATGCGCAGGTAAAACCCCTGAACGAAAGTGAGAGTACCTTTCTGATAGAAGCTGATGCTATAACGATCAGTGGTTTAAATATAACAGGAGCCAGTAAGGATTCAGATAAAGATGCAATCTTCGTTTATAGCGATATGAATAATGTGACAGGTAATACCGTTAAAAACGGTTCTATTGTTCTGGGCTCCCACATGCCAGACAATTTAACAATCATCTTTCATGGCGATATGAATAATGTGACAGGTAATAACATTGAAAACGGTTCTATTATTCTGGGATCCGAGACATCAGGCAATTCAATAGCCGAAAATAAAATTTCTAACGGTGATGGTGTACATATTGGCTGCTGTGGAAGGAATAATACAGTATCAGATAACACGATCTCAAATTGTTCCACTGGCATCACTGAATTTGATCAGGATGTACATATTCATAATAACAGGATTACAGATTGCAATTCTGGGATTGTTCTTGGGATGTCAAGTTCAGGAATTGACAATAATACAATATTAAACTGTGATGTAGGTATTCTTTTACAAGAAGGTTCTCCTACCATAATTAACAATAAAATAACATCCTGCGCAGAATGCGGGATTTATAATAAGGAAAACTATGACGGTAAACGGATCTACAATAATTATTTTAACAACAATCTAAACGTAAGATTTGGACCTGGTGAAGGAGAAAATACCTGGAACAGCTCACTTGCTTCAGGCACTAATATTGCTGGTGGCCCTTACATTGGAGGCAACTTCTGGGCAAAACCAGATGGAACTGGATTCTCCCAGATCTGCGTGGACTTGGATGGGAATGGAATCGGAGACCTGCCCTATAATATATATGAGAACGAATTTGACTATTTGCCTCTTGTATCTCAGTCCAGCCCTCAAAATTCAGTTATCCCAACTGCGAACTTTACAGCCAGCGTCACTAATGGTCCTGCACCTCTTGTTGTTAAGTTTACAGATCTCTCAAAAAACGCAATTTTGTGGAACTGGGACTTTGATAATAATGGTACAGCAGATTCCACGGAACAAAATCCTGTATATGCGTACAGAACTCAAGGAAACTATACCGTTAATTTGACAGCTAGCAATGGACTCAATACTAATTCCAAACTTATTAACATAACTGTTGGAAGAAGGATTTCATCCACGTGGCCATTTGTATACATTACGGACGGTGCATTCTCTGTAATTGACACAGCCACAGGAATAGTCATCACATCTGTGAAAGTAGGAAGTGGGCCTAAAGGAGTTGCAGTCGCACCTAATGGAAAAACGGTATATGTAGCGAACTCTGGAAGCAATAATGTCTCCGTAATTGATACTGCAACAAACACTGTTACAGACACTGTGAAAGTGGGATCTGATCCCGATGGAATTGCAGTCAATCCTGATGGAAAAAAGGTATATGTGGCGAACTCTGGAAGCAATAATGTTTCTGTAATTGACACCGCAACAAACACTGTTAAAGCCACAGTATCTGTAGGAAATACTCCTATGGGAATTGCAGTCACTCCAGATGGAAAAAAGGTATATGTGGCTAACTATGGCAACTCTTTTATCCGTGGCAATACCACATCTGTAATTGATACTGCAACAAATACTGTTATAGCTACAGTACCTGTAGGTGAACATCCTTGGGGAGTTGCAGTCAGTCCGGATGGAACAAAGGTATATGTGACAACATACTACTATGTCTCTGTAATTGATGCAGCTACAAATACCGTTATATCTACGGTGGATGTAAGAAGAAGACCTCAAGAAGTTGTAGTCAATCCAACAGGAACAAAGGTATATGTGGCTGGAGGAGATGGCTTTGTATCTGTAATTGATACAGTTACAAGAAAAGTTATAACCACAATAAATGTAGGAAAGTATCCTGAAGAAATTGCAGTCACACCTAATGGAGAAAAGGTATATGTGGTAACCATAGGCAGTTATGAAAACAATTATAGAAACAATATCTCTGTAATTGATACCTCAAGCGATACCATTTCAGCAACAGTGAATATCGAGGTTTCTCCTGGGGGACTTGCAATCATCCCAGACCCAGAATCAGTACTTCCAGGAGCTAATTTCAGCAACAATATCAGTGAGGGTTTTGCACCTCTCTCAGTTCAGTTTACCGACAGTTCAGAAAATGCAACCGACTGAATCTGGAACTTTGGAGACTAAACAAATTCAACTTAAAGGGCAATGCAAGTACTATTGTGGCTAAGGCAGCTGAAGGAAATGAAAAAGCTCCGGAATTTAGTATAATCAGTGGCTTTATATGTCTATTCTGTATTTTCTTGTATAGAATTAAGAGAAGAGAAAGCAGTGTGAATATAGTCAGGTAGTGAGGTTTATTGATCTAATCTGGCAAATGAGTACATTTGCCTTTTGTGGTCTGATTGGAAAACTACCCTCCTGCTTACTATTTTCCTTATTAGATCCGATTTCCTTGAATCTTTTTCAATCTCATTTTAAATTCTCAGGTGGCTTTTTACGTTTTTCCTTAAAGCATCTTTCAATTATATTCAGCAGACAATGTAGTTAAGCTAGTAAAAATACGGACACTGAGCGAAAATGAAGGTAAATAAACAAAAGTTAATAGCCATACTCCTTGTAGCTATCTTAATAGCACTCATACCCCTTGTAGCAGCAGCTCCTTCAGGAACATCAGAATCCACAGTAGTAGAAGCCGCAAAAAGTTGGATTGGAGTTAAATCCGTGCATGGCGGCGATAACAAATCGGGCATTGATTGCTCTCACTTAGTATTTCAAGTATACAAACAAGCCGGAGCCAGAGGTATAGTGTTCCAAACTGTACCTAATATGAAAAAAAATGTATATTATGTTAATACAACTTCTCCCACGCCTGGAGATGTAATTTTTTGGAAAAAAGACATTACTAAAAACAACAGAAATTACTGGCTTGTTAGTCATGTGGGAATATACATAGGAAATGATCAGTTCATAGACACATCTTTTGATACAAAAACAGTTGCCCTAGAAAGCATTACTGACGTGTATAAAGACGGAATGCCGTATTATGCAAGATGGGACCCCAATGGAAGCGGTAATAATGACGATTCAAACCTGCCAGTTGCTTCATTTTCTATATCACCTACCTCTGGAAAAGCACCATTGAATGTAGCATTTACTGACAAAAGTACAGGTGCAACTTCCTGGTCCTGGATTTTTGGAGACGGAAATACTTCAGCAGAGAAGAACCCGACGCATACTTACTCTGAAGCAGGAAACTATACTGTTGTCCTGACCGTAAACAATGAAAATGGCTCAAACTCAAAAACTCTTAATATAATTGTGCAGGGGGAACAGATTCAAGAAAAAATTCTTCCTGTAGCATATTTTGATTCAAATACCACAAGCGGCTCTGCTCCTCTTTCTGTTCAATTTACAGACTTATCAGAATATGCAACAGGGCGGTATTGGGACTTTGGAGACGGAGCTAATTCAACCGAGCAGAACCCAATACATACTTATTTTGCAGCAGGAAACTACACCGTAAATCTGACAGTAGGCAATGGAAACGGAACCTCCTCAAACACTGCTACAATAAATGTGTTGGAAGGAAGTACTTCAACCGGCGGTAGCGACAGTGGTGAGAGCAGTAGCGATGGAAGCACCAATGGTGGAAGCAGCAATTCTGATGACAATGACCATCACAGTTCCGGCAATCATGGCAGCTCAGGAGGTTCTGGCGGAGGAACTGGTGGGTCCCCTGAACCTCAAAAAAATGTTGCAGTTAAAGATACAACAAAAGTTTTCATTCCTGGTGACAGGCCTGTATGTTTCAACTTTACAAATAAAGTAACTGTTGTCGATTCGATCAACTTTACTTCTGAGAAGACTATGGGTAAAACCACAGCAATTGTTGAGGATCTAAAAAATAAGTCTGCTCTAGTACCAGCTTTACCGGAAGGAATTGTTTATAAATCCTTCAATGTGTGGGTAGGAAATGGAGGCTATGGAGATTCCGACAATATCCAGAATGCAGCCATAAGTTTCAAGGTTGGAAAATCCTGGATCAAGGAAAATGAAATCGATCCTTCTTCTATTGTGCTTTATAAGTATAATGACGAGAAGAAAGAATGGGTAAAACTATCAGTGAACCCGACAAGTGAAGACGAAAAGTCTCTTCATTTCACAGCAAACGTTCCAGGATATTCTTCATTCGTGATTACAGGAGAGAAAGGAAAGCAGAGCAAACTGGAATCAGAGCCTGTTGCAACAGTTAAAATGGGAACTTCAAAAGATAACGGGAGCACAATTGCGACCAAAGCAGCTGTAGAAAATGAAAAGGCTCCAGGATTTGAATTAGTGTTTGGATTTGTTTCTCTGTTGGGCGTATTCCTTAAATCTCGGGGAAGGTAACTTTCCCTAATTTTTTTTGGGTATAAATAATCGAGGTATAGAAAAACTTCGATAAAATTAAATAATAATATAAATGTTAAATATTAAGGCTGTGGAGTTTTCGAAGACTCAGAATACTTTATTTTTAAGTGACACACAGCCCACTTAATAATTGATGTTGAGGTTTTTCTAGTGTGGAATACGAAAAAAAGTATGATGATTTTGCTTGCGGTATCTCTTGCACTTTTATTTATTGCTGGGAATGCTTCTGCTGCAACTCTATATGTAGACGATGATGGAACAGCACAATATAAGACTATCCAAAATGCAGTAAATCACGCTTCGAGCGGTGATACTATCATAGTGCAGTCTGGGACTTACAAAGAAACTGTGAATATGACTTCTTCAGGATTAACATTCTTAGGTAAAGGCTATCCAAAAGTAAATGGGTTTGAAAATTGGGTTGATCCGTATCAAGGTGATTTTGGAACTCAAAATGAAAACATAAACGGATTTTCAATAATAAAAGACGGGGTCGCGATAGGTGGGAGGTATGGCGGTGGAAATATAATTCGGAATAATTACTTCTATTCGTGTGGAGTGGGAATTGGAGATGGTGAATGGAGCACTGATAACACCATCATGAATAATGAGTTTAATGGAGGTGGAATTAGTCTTTGGCATTCCACTGCTAAGATCACTGGAAACAGGATCTATAAAGCCAAAAATGGAATCTATTTAGGTAATGAAGGATACTGTGACGAAATTTCAGGAAATACAATTTCAGGCTGTGATGTAGGACTCTATATGTCAGGAATCGATGATTCCATGGGAGCTGGAGTCGATGAAGTCTATAATAACATTTTCAATAACACTGTAAATGTTAAGTTAGAAGAATATGCATCCGTAGGATCATGGAATAAAGATCCGGTCATTAAAAATATTAACATCGTAGGTGGGCCATCAATAGGAGGCAATTTCTGGGGATCTCCTAATGGGAAAGGATTCTCTCAAGTTCAGCCCGATTCAAATGGTGACGGATTTGCAGACTATTCGTATGTCATAACTAAAAATAACATTGATAACCTAGCATTAGTATATCCAGTAAAAATTCCAGCTGCTGATTTCTCTGCCTCCACTACTTCAGGAAACGCACCACTAACAGTCAAGTTTACTGACAGAAGCACTGGATCACCAACAGCGTGGAAATGGAGTTTCGGAGACGGATCTGCTCTGGTGACTCAATACAACCCGACGTATACCTATACAAAACCTGGAACTTACACTGTGAAAGAGACCGTTAGTAATGCAGCAGGCAAGGACACGGAAATAAAAACAAAATATATAACTGTGAAAGCTGCCCCTGTAAAAGCTCCTGTAGCTGCTTTTTCTGCATCTCCTACTTCAGGAAAAAAGCCTTTGAAGGTCCAATTTACAGATAAAAGTACCAATAGCCCAACTTCGTGGAAGTGGAGTTTTGGAGATGGAACGTATTCAACCTCTAAGAGCCCAGCACATACCTATAGTAAAGCTGGAAAATATACTGTTAGCTTGACAGTTAAAAATTCAAAGGGAAGCAATACTAAAACATCTGCTGGGTACATTACAGTGAAGTAAAATCAGAAATAGAATGAGGACCTCCTCATTTCTTCTTTTTTTAAGAATTATCCAGCTCACCTAAGAAGGATATTTGACTTGTGTCATTTCATTTCTTCCAGAATATTAATTTCCTATTCCTGAACTTTTCATTCTGTGAAAAGACCTCAAATTTATACATGACTTTTTTGACTCTACTTTCATTTCTGGAAAGATCCAGCCAGAAGAAATATAAACAGTTGACTACTAAAAATATTTAGTGAGTATTAAATGAAAAAAGTATACATATTTCCAAGAAATGAATTATATTTAAGGGGAGAAGAATGAAAAGTAGAATATCTTTTCTAATAACTTTTTGTCTTGTTTTTATAATCTCAATTTCAGCTACGACATCAGCAAGGGAAATTACGGTAAATGATGACTCTGGAGCTGATTTTGGATCAATTCAGGAAGCTGTAGATGGTGCGGAAGCTGGAGATGTAATTATAATAAAGCCTGGAACTTATATTGAAAACATAAATGTTTCAAAAGCAAGGCTAACACTTAAACCAGAAGCAAATGACGTGTTTATTGAACCAGCAGACAGCAATGAGGCAACTATCATTCTAAGTAATGTTGGTACAACACTATCTGGACTTAATATAACTGGTAGTATTCACGTTAGAAATGCGTTGTTAGGTGACAGTGAATATTATAAAAACAATAACATGAGCCGGATAACAAACAACGTTATTGAAAATGGCGGTATCATTGTTGGTTCTGAGAGTTCTGGTAATATCATATCCGGAAACAGAATTTCAGGTGCTGGTATAGATGTTGCTTGTTGTGGTGA
>CAZCKG010000092.1:4611-7451 GCA_964498825.1 uncultured Methanosarcinales archaeon | reverse complement strand
GGAGAAGTTCGTGCAGCTGCAGCCCAGTACTGTACTGAAATCGGTGTTGCAGACAGGGCAATCCACAACTCGATTAACGCAAGTATCGAGCAGGCAGAAATGGATGTGCTGACTGAGAGTGCCGTTGCAGCTGCAATCGTGCTGGCTTTCAATGCAACTGACCCAACCGTAAAAGGAAAGATGGATATCCTTGAAGTCGGAGGTTCAGGACAGACAAAGGGTATGCTCCAGGTAGCAAAGGAATGTGGAATAAAGATTCCCCTGATCGACGTTGCTGCAATGCCTCTCGGTGCAGGATCAGGTGCAACAATCCGCACAGTTCCGACTATCAAAGCAAAACTCGGTCTTCCAGTAGGTGGCGGATACCACAACATGGCCTCCGCATGGGACTGGCTCCGCAAATTCAAGAAAACTCAGCCTGACCCCAAGGCAATTTACATGCCTACAGACATTGGTACCAACCTGGTAGCCCAGATTGCAGGTTCTGACTTCCTGCTTTACGGTCCTATCGAAAACGTCAACCAGATTTTCCCGGCTGTTGCAATGGTCGACATTATGCTCGGTGAAACTGCAAAGGAACTTGGCGTTGAGATTGCAGATCTGGCAAACCACCCGGTTACCAAGCTGACATAAATTTAAAGAAAGAAAATTAAAAAGCATTTTAAGACTTGAAAGCAGAGGAAAATTTTCCTTTGGCTTTCTCCCTATTTTTTGCTTTAGTGTGATTTTTGTACCACTATTTTCTTAGTATTATTACTTGATTTTGTTTTTTACACACAATCTTAGAAAAAATTTAAATTTCAAAAAAATATTTTTATCCTTTTGTCAGGAGGAAAGTGCCTGGCTGGATAAATGATTCAATTTGAATCGGCCAGGCACGATGAATCCACTCCCAAACCCGCTTTTTTCGGACTGCATTACCTCTGAAGACCATGAATTATTAGAGAATTGTAAGAACCTGATTGAGTGTTATACTTCCCCCATTACTCAAACGGAAACTATACAACGTTAGTTCTGAACTTACAGTTAGGATAAATGTCAACCGATAGTATAAAGGTTAGAAAGACAACCGAAGGTTAGACAGACTGTAAGAAGAGAGTTAAACCAATAACATGATCTTCCGGTTTATATCAGCCCTAATTCACATACCAAATTTTTTGATTTACAAATTGTACACTGTCTTAACATATATATATAAAGAGTTGTGAACTGGTGTCATCTGTTTTTGACCTGTTGTCACTTTTTCAATTTGATGCTAAAAATAAAATCCAATTTAAATTCTAAAAATAAAAATCAAGAGAAAAAATTGTGCATCAGAAGAGATAGTAATAATCTGAAGAGCAGACAATATTATATAGACCTGTCAAATTAAATGACATCCCTGATGAATAATATATTCTAAAAAATTATCAAATAATGACATTAAACAGAAAGATTTAATATTCAGTAGCACTTACGTGTATTATAAAATCGGCTTATAAGTGAAGATTTTCAGGGTTTACAAAATATTCTTTGTGAAAAAGAATCATCCAAGCTTTTGAGCCGAAGCCCTAAAAAGTCCTGCTTTTAAGGTCCAGTAATGGACCGTAGCATAAGGACCAGAAAACAGGATCAAATCGGGTGGGAATATGCTAATCAGGAAAAATATATCCCTTGATGATAAATACCTTAAAAAGCTGCAGCCTCTTCTGGATATCAATGATGGAAACTTGAGTGCGGCAATCAGGGATACAATTGAAATTTCAGACACGGCTCTTAAGTACCACAAAAGTATCGACGAAGCAATCAGATTTTTAAAAGAAACTCCTGCAAAAGAAGAGTTAAACGATACAATCCAGAATGGGGAAAATATAGTCATAAATAAAACGATGTTAGAGTGGCTGTTCAGGTACACCAGAGGCAGGCTCACGGATGAGGAGCTTGTCAATGAACTGATTAATCCATTCGAGATTCAGGATATGAAACAACTTGAAGAGTACCTGAATAGAGTTTCCAGAACTTACCAGTGGACAATCCGGACCTCGATAAAATGTGAGGATATCCATAATCCTGAATCTGCACTCGTGCTTCTTTCCAATGCCACAGTAAATAGCAGAGAGTTTTTTGCCCAACTCATTTCCCACTTCCTGGCCAGATGGAGACAACTCGATGTTGAGCACGTTTTCAGGAGAGCAAACTCAACTCAGATTTCATTCAAAAAAAATCTATCAGTTTCCTCTAATGAGATTATGCCCGGAATCCGGAAACATTTTGGGTACCTTGATGTTGTATGTAAAGAACTCGATGATAATACCGAATTCTGGACTCAACTTATGTACACTTATAATGTTGAAAGGTTCAATCTCGTAACTCTACACAGGAGCCAATTTGAAATTTTTGCAACAGGGGAAGTTCCAAATCCGACAAAAATTCTGGAACGTTTGTGCAAGCAGTCAGTCTGTGATATGAGTCTACCTGATCTGCTAATCCATTTCAGGAGGATGTACCTGGCAATCCAGCTTGTTAAAAATATAGAAATTTGCCTTGAGCCTGGCAAAGAAGCCGTGACAATTTACCACGACTTTAAAAATGAAAAGGTAATCCACAACCTTGTCAGGTATTTTTCGAATATATTCATGGAAAACGGTACGCCTTTTGAGACCTCTTCCTACTCAAGCATGATTGTATTCAGATTCAATCCGGAATCAAAATCCAGCATTTCTGACGTAGGTATGCAAGAATTTAAAAACCGGGACTATCCTCTAAAAGAATAAAAATGCTCAGAAGACAGAAAACTTGAATGAGCAGCGTACAAGCGGCATTAAAGAATTAAAAAGAATTAAAGGTAATTAAAAAGAATT
>CAZCKG010000092.1:2276-4371 GCA_964498825.1 uncultured Methanosarcinales archaeon | reverse complement strand
TAATTAAAAAGAATTAAAGGTAATTAAAAAGAATTAAAGGTAATTAAAAAGAATTAAAGGTAATTAAAAAGAATTGAGGGTTGAAGTTCTGCCCTATAACTTAAATTTTCCTTTAATGTACTTTTGCATTGATTCGGGATTTTATTTTAACCTTTTGTAACTCCGAGGGGGATAACTCTTGCAACCTTACGGGCAATTCCCAGTTCATGCACAACATTTACCACTTCACTGCTAGACTTATATACACCTGGAGCTTCTTCTGCAATTACAGACGGGTGTGTTGCTCTTACAGTAATTCCATGGGCTTCAAGGTTATCTTTTATACTTTGTCCGTGGAACTCTTTCTTCGCATGCGCCCTGCTCATAATTCTGCCAGCTCCATGACAGGCGCTGCCGAAAGAGATATCCATAGCAGCTTTTGAACCGCAGAGTATGAAAGAAGGAGTTCCCATACTTCCGGGAATCAAAACCGGTTGTCCCGAATCCCGGTAATCGATAGGAACCTCGGGATGTCCAGCAGGAAATGCCCTTGTTGCCCCTTTTCTGTGAACGTAGACCTCTTTTTTCTTTCCATCAATATTATGCTCTTCGAGCTTTGCCACATTATGGGCAACATCATACAGGAGGCTCATTCCCATATCATCGGCGTCCCTGCCAAATACCTTTTCAAAGGATTCCCTTGTCCAGTGAGTAATCATCTGGCGATTTGCCCAGGCATAGTTTGCAGCGCAGAGCATGGCTTTAAAGTAATCCTGTGCCTCTTTTGACTGAGCTGGAGCACAGGCAAGTTGCTTATCGGGGATCTGAATTCCATATTTATTTACAGCCTTCGAAAGCTCTCTCAGGTGATCCGTACAAATCTGATGTCCGGCTCCTCTTGATCCGCAGTGGATCATTACCGTGACCTGGCCCTTTTCAAGCCCAAAAGCAGATGCTACTTCTCTGTCGTAGATCTCATCTATATACTGCACTTCAAGGAAATGGTTGCCGCTTCCGAGAGTGCCTAACTGAGGCTTTCCCCTTTTCCTGGCTTTGGTGCTTACACATGAAGTATCGGCTCCTTCCAGATATCCATTTGCCTCACAGTGCTCAACATCGGCTTCCACTCCGTAACCTGCTTCTACAGCCCACTTTGCACCCTCAAGAAAAGCACTGTCCAGCTCCTGCTCAGAAGCCCTGAATCTGCTCTTTGAACCGACACCTGCGGGCACATTGTTGAACAGCTCATCTGTCAGTTTCTTTATATCCGGAACCACTTCCTCCTTCTGAAGGTTAGTCCGGATTAACCTTACACCACAGTTAATATCAAAGCCCACTCCTCCGGGGCTGATAATTCCTTCTTCGGCATCAAAAGCCGCAACGCCTCCAATAGCAAAACCATAGCCAAGATGGGCATCAGGCATTGCCATGGAGTACTTTTGAATGCCAGGGAGGGTAGCTACGTTTGCAATTTGATCGATAGTCCCGGGCTCAATATCTTTAAGCAGGTTTTCGGATACAAATAAACGGCCCGGAACTCTCATGCTGGGAATGTGTCCTACAGGAATTTCCCAGTTATTTTCAGAAATTTTCCGAACCATACTTTTTACATCTGCCTGCACATTTTCCTTGTTTAATTCTTCAATAGCTGTATCTTCACTCTCTACCATAATTGATGCTCCCTGCTCCTTTACGTTTTATATATAATTCTAAAACTACTAATTTACTTCCATTTCCTGAAGGTTCAGCAAATTACTCTGAAATGTGATTAAGACATATCGTCAAGCTGCATTAAGAGCAAGAGATACTTCGAAATGCCTGATAATGAGATAAGTTATGAATAATGTATAAGGATTCAGTCGAACCATGATGAATTATCTTAGAACCAGATGATTCTCAATATTATAGATGAAATAGAATAACAACTCACATACATGAAGATATGTATGTCGCAAGAAGGGTAAAAAAGGAAATAAAAGCCCTAAGAGATAGGAAAAACAATACAGATAGGAAAAACAATAAGGGATAGAGTAAATTCCTGTTTTTTAAATATCTACAACAACCTGAGCTTTCCAGCCGTCATCAATCTTCTTTACTTCTAATTGATTATACGTAA
>CAZCKG010000092.1:0-2176 GCA_964498825.1 uncultured Methanosarcinales archaeon | reverse complement strand
ACCTGAGCTTTCCAGCCGTCATCAATCTTCTTTACTTCTAATTGATTATACGTAACAGCCTTGATTTCGGTTTCAAAAGGGTGGCTTTCAGGATAGTATTTTTCACCTGACGCTCGGGCTTTTATTGAATACTCCCCTTTCTCTTCATTTATTTCTTCAACCCGGAATTTCCTGAAAACTATTTCATCGACTTCGAAGAGATACAGGAGCTCGGAAAGCCAATCCACAAGAAGGGATTCCAGATCAGGAGAGTTAAGATAAATTTCTCTTCCCGTTTCTCCCGAAACCCTCTCAGTGTCAATTATAACGTTAAACATAGCAAGAGCTGCATTTTCAAATATTTCTTCCAGAGTTTTTCCGTAAGCAATGAACTTTATATCTGCAGTATGCTCCAGATACTCATACTTTTTTTGTTGAGAAGGCATAATCAAGTATTGCTTTTGTGTTACATTAACTTATCCGCTGCAGAAGCCGTAGTTAAGCATGGGAAATGCCTTTTGATTGAAAAAATAAAAATGTGAGACTCATTCAAGCTTTTTCCAGATATAGAGGATCCGCTGGAGTGCAGTAATGTGGCTGGTTACTGCAATGAGGATGACAGCCCAGCCGAGAATTGAAAAGCCGCCTATAGGAGATGAAAAGGCAAAGTTAATGAAAGAAGCAAAGATTATGACTACAAGTCGGTCAGCCCTGCCCATAATTCCTCCATAGTATCTTCCCAGATTAAGGGCCTGAGCCTGGGTGCCCAGATAACTGGTGAGCATGACCCCTACAATTGCCACGACTCCGATCTGCCATTGCACATAACCTGCAAAAAAGATACTGCATATAATAAAGACATCCGAATAACGGTCTATAACATGATCCAGAAAATCCCCCCTGGGAGTGGCACGATTGGATTTTCGCGCAATCAACCCATCAAGGGCATCAAGGACAGAGTTGAATATGACCAGAATGCCTGCCAGCAGGATAAATTCCTTAGCTGCAGGGGAATAGTAAAAGCTCAGCCCTGCAAAAAAGGCACAGACAAGGGAAGCCAGGGAAACTGTATCAGGTGAGACCTCACATCTGACAAAAAAATCTGCCAGAGGGTCAATAACTTTAGTGGCAAAAGGTCTCAGGGTATTAAACGTCATGGTACTCGAGATTCTTCCTTTATTTGATATCCGCGATAAAAAGCTGTCACAAAAACAGGCAACTCATCTTGCCCCGAATTCAGGGCTGGATCTGCTTATCTACTCATTTATCGATATTGTTCTGTGTTTACCTGTTTTTTATATTTATACTTAAGGATACGTGTCTGGTAATCTGCACATTGAATAGATAAACTTAATCATTTCCTTCTTTCCCCACATCCCCTCTTTTTGCAACTGCATCTTCGTATAGATACTTAATTTTGCAGGAGTGTTCGATCTGCGTTGTCACGACATAAGCCTCTCCAAGCGTTCTTCCAATTGCAAAAGTTCCATGGCTGTACACTATAGCACCCCGATGCCTGGACAGGGCATCTGCAAGATTGTCTGCAAGCTCACGACTGCCAATTCCTCCTCCTACGACCGGGATATCTCCAAGGAAATACTGTCCCTCACTATCCACAGGAACAATTACCCCTGCGGGGCCTGCAAGCAAGGATTCCACAACTGCATACTGACAGTGAACGTGAATAATCGCAAGAGCCGGAGTGCGCCTGTAGATCTCCCTGTGTACGACTGCCTCAGAAGACGCGATAATGTCCAGGGATGAAACGCCCTGAGTGTCCACCTCAACAACACTATTTTCCGTGATCTCATCAAGCGCAGCACCGGTCCTGGTAATGAGCATCTTATCGCCAGCTCGAATACTGATGTTTCCGAAATTGGATTCTACAAGCCCATGTTCAACCAGCTTGCGCCCGTGTTTTGCAATTTCCTGCCACATTTAAGCGAGATATATAACAGGAATGCCATAAGGCTTGTGTGTCACGATAAAAAGATAAAAACATATGAAAGAAATATGCAAATATTGAGGAAATTGCTTACAAAAAAGAGAATCCTGCCATAAAGTTTATCTGTGAGTATTGTAATTAGATAAGTCTGCTGTCAGTTGCAGTTTGCCTCGTTGGCTCAGCCCGGTAGAGCGAGTGACTTGTAATCACTAGGTCGCGTGTTCAAATCACGCACGAGGCTTATCGTTTTTT
>CAZCKG010000091.1:0-7480 GCA_964498825.1 uncultured Methanosarcinales archaeon | reverse complement strand
AATAAATACACGGATATATAATAGGGCTGCAAATATACAGCATGGAAATTAATATCCTGAAAGATATCAGATGGGTGTAAAATACTTATATGAGTAAACAAATAAATGATTTACTCCTATATATGTTTGGATAATCGATTAAGTAAAATAAAAGGCTTTTTAAAAATCTTGATGTTAGAGTTTTAATGTTAAGGTCCTTTATATTATATACTAATGCCTGATTGAAGAGAAAACTAATATATTAGATGAATAATATAAAACTTGTAATTATTGAATTAAATGATTTTCAAGCATAGTTTAAGAATTAATATATAGTTATGAAATTACCAGAATAACATGTTTATATATTAATTCCTGAGTTCGCACAGTAGTGTTATTTAGGCATATGAGATAATTTATATAGCCGATAATTAGAACCTTGTACCAAATAAGGTAATTTCAGAGAATGATTTTTATGTTTACTATGGAGAATACGGAAGGTTTCGACCAGAAAACCCTTGATAAAATGAATGCTGAAGTCAAAAAAAATATGAGCAAACACGATCCGAAATCAAAAGAATATAAGAAAATCTGCGAGCAGGTTGAAGACCAGGTCTTCGACAAATACTGCACTGAAGTGTTTAGACCATCTCTTAAGCTTTAAGAATTTACCTGTGCCTCAAAAGGCATTTTCGGTAAATTTTTATTTTTAATTATTACTCGGGTTTTAACCTTACCCGCCATAATTTTCCTTAAAAAACTCCTTCTTGACATAATTTATTTTACCGGAAATTCTTTAAATATTTGTTTCTTTACCCTTAATCCTGTTTTTGAGATTCACCCCACTAAAGCATTTATTTGGTCTTTACTTTTCATAAAAATTTCTATTTATACTGATAATTTTTTTATATATCTGCCCCGTATTTTCAACTATGGTTCCTTGCATTAGAACTAAAGCTTTGAGTTTACTCATTCTCATTGTACTTTTGTTTGTCCCAATAGCAGGTGCGGCCTCGGATGTGAATAACATCAGGAAAGCTAACCTTTACGAGACTCCTGATAATTCTACTACTGAAAATGATCTCTTCACAAAACTAAGTAAAAACATAGAACTTTATAATCAAAACTTCGATAAAGTTCCTTCAGTTCTTCAAAGGCTTGTTGGAAGTGAAGAAATAGCCGGGAGAATAAAACTTGAAAACGGTGACAGGCTAAATGTAACTTTACTTATGAGAAGTGGACAAGTAGGAGAGTTTTACAAGTATAACACCGCCACAGATCCAAACTCAGCATTCGGACCTTCTATAACAGTGGAAAGTGACGAAAAGACCATAAAAGAAGTACTTGATTCTGAAGATCCATTAAGGAAAGCTGTAGAAAAAATGAACGAGGAGTCCCTTAAAGTGGAAACTGAAGGATTCTTCCGAAAAACAGCTCTCTGGACTTTAAGGCAGCTTTATTCATAATATTGACAAAAATATAATGTACAATTCCCTTTCCCTTTTTCAAGGGAAGGGACTTTGATCCTGTTTTTAAAATATTCGATTTCGGTTCAATGCTTAATCACTTCTCCAGGAGATGTGCATCTTCCTTTCTCCATTAGTACACCTATGTTTATACTGGTATTGATACCTGTATGCACATCATCCCCCATAATCACTCCTAGTTTTCTCCTGCCAGAATCGAGAATCCTGCCTTTTATCATTACTTTTATATTTTTTCCGTCGTGGCGAAGGTTTGCAACCTTTGTACCTGCTCCGAAATTACAATGGCATCCGATTACGCTATCACCTACATAGCTCAGATGTCCAATATGGGTACTTGCCATGACAATTGTGTTCTTGATTTCTACAGCGTTTCCAACTCTGACGTTGTTTCCAAGCGCAGTGTAAGGACGGATATAGCAGTTAGGCCCTATATCGCAATTTTCTCCTATTACAACAGGCCCTTCAATATAAGAGCCATTCCTGATAAGAGCACCTTTTCCGATCACAACTTCACCTTTTATGGTTGCATTCGGTTCCACGATACCTTCGCAGCTTCCCTTAAGATCTTTCAGAAGGTGTTCATTTGCTTTCAATAGATCCCATGGATACCCAATATCTATCCACCTTTCTCCGAGAGGGCTGTAACCTACCGTCGCTCCACTATCAATCAGCATCTGGATGGAATCAGTGATCTCAAATTCATTTCTCACCGATGCGGGTGTTCTGCCAATAAAATCGAATATGGAATCTCTGAAAAGATATATTCCGGCATTTGCAAGGTTAGTAGGAGGGTTTTTAGGCTTTTCAATTATCCTGACTACCCTACTGTCTTCAGTTTCAAGTACTCCGAAATCGGAAGGGTTATCTACTTCTTTTACGCAGATAACGGCTTCTTCTTTCCTTAAAACCAAAGATTTCAGGTCTTCCTGTCCTATAAGCATGTCCCCGTTAAGTACAAGGAAAGCACCTTCAACATGTCCTTTTGCACAACCTATTGCATTTGCAGTTCCTGATTGTTCTTTTTGCTGGACATATTCTATGCTTACTCCCCATCTACCTCCGTCCCCAAAATACGCCTTTATCTGTTCTTCCAGATAACCTGTAATGAAGACAAATCCTTCAACACCTGCTTCGATAGCTGAGTTAAGGATATGCTCAAGAATGGGTTTATTTGCAACCTGGAGCATAACTTTAGGACAGTTGGAAGTAAGAGGCTCCATCCTTGTGCCTTTCCCGGCTACAAGGACAACTGCTTTCATTTAAGAGCCTCCTTCACTATTTTTTCAGCCTTTTCAAAAATCTCATCAACATTTTCCCGAGCTTCAGCCGTAATTCTCACTTTTGCCTCGGTACCTGATGGGCGAACAAGTATCCACCCGTTTTCCATCTCCACACGAACACCATCGATATCAAGAACCTCTCCCAGAGGCGAGAGTTTGACCTTTACCTTTTTCATAAACTCTGCCTTTTTCTCATTTGCACAGGGGAAAGCTTCTCTTTTTGTGGCATATCTGGGAAGTTCCTTCCGAAGCTCACTTAATTTTCTATCCTTTACAATCTCAACGAGTTTTGCAGCTGCATAAATTCCATCCGGGCAGTAAGAAATCTTCGGGAAAATCCAGCTTCCTGAAGGCTCGCCCCCATAGACGGCCCCGCATTGCTTTATGCCTTCTGCAACATAGACATCCCCTACTCTTGTTCTCACAATTTCGGAGCCCTCGAGATAATCATCAACCATCATTGATGTATCCACAGGCACGACAACTTTTCCTTTATTGCCAGCGCATTCGAAGAGCCCGAAAATTGCAAGCATTTCGTCTCCAGAGACAAAATTACCATTTTCATCTACTGCCATCATCCTGTCCGCGTCACCATCGTGCGCTATCCCGAGATCAGCTCCGAAATCTACAACAGCTTTTTTGAGGAGAGATAGATTTTCATCAACAGGCTCCGGATTCCTTGCAGGGAAATGGCCGTCTGGCTGTGCGTTCAGAGTTATTACCTCACAGCCCAGTTCCTGAAGGAGATAAGGACTTATTGTCCCTCCGGCCCCGCACCCGCAATCCAGCACTATTTTCAGACTGGAATTTCCTACGAGCTTTTTGATCATATTCATATGGGCCCGAATAGCATTTCCATCTTCTTCGAATTTGCCAATAAGGTTCCAGGGAACTCTGGAAAAGCTTTCTTCTTCAATGGCTTTTTCAATCTCGTCTTGCTGGGCCGAATCAAAGGCCATACCGTCAGGGTTCCAGAGTTTAATCCCTACATACTCAGAAGGGTTATGGGAGGCTGTGACCATTACTCCGCATTCGTAGTCTTTTGCTGCGTATGCGAGAGTTGGGGTAGTAACAAGGCCTACCTCTGTAACATCACAGCCTGCTGAAGTTAATCCTGCAATCAGGGCATGTTCTATCATAGGCGCCGAAACTCTTGGGTCTCTCCCGATAACCGCAGTTTTTTTCCGACTTCCCAACACCATCCCGACTTTAAGTGCAAGTTCGGGTGTAATTTCTTTGTTTGCTATGCCTCTTATTCCTGAAGATCCGAAGAGTTTCATGTATCCCACCCCTAGATTTCGTTAATTTTTTCATCTAGAATTATCCTTATGTTTCAATTTTGAAATTTTAGTTTTTCTCGTCACTCCACTGTTACGCTTTTTGCAAGGTTGCGCGGCTTGTCAATAGAGCATCCTCTGGCAAGAGCAGTATAATAAGCGAGCAATTGGAGAACTACAACACTCAGCAGAGGGGCAAGAAGTTCGTCATTCTGAGGAATTCTAAGGACCATATCCGCATACTTTGCAATCTCGGTATCTTTGTTATCGGCTACTGCAATAACGACTGCGTCCCTTGCTTTTACTTCCTTTATATTGCTCAGAACCTTATCGTAAGTCTGCCCTTTTGTTGCGATTGTAACCACAGGTGTTCCTTTTTCGAGTAAAGCGATTGGTCCGTGCTTAAGCTCACCTGCAGCAAAACCTTCTGCATGCAAGTAAGAAATTTCCTTTAATTTGAGGGCTCCTTCAAGAGCAATCGGATAATTGAGATGTCTGCCAAGGAAGAAGTAACTTTTCGCCTGAGCAAAAGTCTCTGCACATTCCTTTATTGCTTCTTTTTGATTGAGGATCTGCTGGATCTGGCCTGGTACTTTTCTGAGTTCAGTAATAAATCCTTTAACATAATCCGGACTTAACTTACCTCTTACAAGAGCAAACTTGACGGCGAGCAAATAAAGAAGTGTAAGCTGAGTACTGAATGTCTTGGTCGCCGCGACTCCAATTTCCGGCCCTGCTCTAGTATAGAGCACACTATTGGCTTCTCTTGTAATGGTACTTCCTACAACATTGGTGATTGCAAGAGTAGGGCAGTTATAAGACATGACTTCACGCACAGCGGCAAGGGTATCTGCAGTTTCTCCGGATTGAGTTATTGCAATGGCAAGGGTTCCCTCATTCATTACAGGGTTTCTGTACCTGTATTCAGAGCATATATCTATATCACAGTGAATTCCTGCCAGCTGCTCGAAAAGATATTTTCCAAGAAATCCTGCATGCCAGGAGGTCCCACATGCCAGGATCTGGACCCTGGAAAGTTTCTTGATCTCTTCATCGCTTATATTCAGTTCTTTGAGAGATATTGAACCTTCAAGTTCCGAGACCTTGCCTGCAAGTGTATTATGAATTGCACTTACCTGTTCATGGATTTCTTTAAGCATGAAATGTTCGTAACCGGCTTTTTCAGCAGCCTCAAAGTCCCATTCTATCTTCTCTATCTTCTTTTCTCGGACTTTTCCTTCCCTGTCAAAGATCTCTACACTGGTAGGAGTCAGAATTGCTGTTTCGAAGTCGTTTACGAAAATAACATCTCTGGTGTAATTCAGGAAAGCAGTTACGTCTGATGCTGCGAAGTTTTCTCCTTTTCCAAGCCCTATAACAAGAGGACTGTCTTTCCTGGCAAGGAAAAGTTTTTTAGGTTCATCAGCAAAGAGAATTCCAAGAGCGTAAGAACCTTCAATTTCCTTGAGAGCTTCCCTGAGCCCTAGATGGAAGTCACAGTTTGTCTCTTTTCCGTCGCATTTTCCATAAATATGTTTGTGCAGGAGGTGGGCGATTACTTCAGTGTCTGTTTCAGACTTGAACTCATATCCTTCTGCAGTCAGTTGTTCTTTTAATGCCATGTAGTTCTCGATGATCCCGTTATGTACGACCGAGATTTTGCATGGGTTTCCAGAATTATGCGGATGGGCGTTTACCGTACTCGGCCGCCCGTGGGTCGCCCAACGGGTATGCCCTATTCCTATATTGCCATGTATTCCTGCCGGGATTATGGCTTCAAGGTTTACAATCCTACCTACAGACTTGTAAGTATCGATGCCGCTACCCAGAACCGTAACACCAGCTGAATCATATCCGCGATACTCGAGTTTTTTGAGGGATTCTATAATGACAGATGCAGCAGACTTCTCCCCTGCATATCCTACAATTCCACACATTTTTTTACCCCTTTTAAGATTAAAGGACCACCGAATGACGGGAAAGGTTCCTGTATACAGTGACTCCAGATTCTACCTGACAGTCGACAGCTATCGTTACTCCAGCCTTAACAAGTACGCTGTTTCCAATCCTGTTATCATCTCCAAAGATCGTACCTAACCTGGGAGCTCGATGAAGCATTCCATTCATGTTGATTGCCAGACCTTCTTTTTCTTCAACAAAGAATCCTGAGCCGATTGTATTGTTGCTTCCAATTACGGAATTAGAAATTTGTCCATGAGAGTATATCCTACAGTCGTTCATTATGATGCTATTCTGGATTTCAGTAAAAGACCGAATAGATACATTGTTCCCTATTGTTGTTGAAGGAAGAATGACAACATTTGGGCCAATATCACAATTATCTCCGATAACTGCAGGACCTACAATATAGGTTCCTGAGCGAATCTTAGTGTTTTTCCCAATTGCTACTTTTCCTCTGATTACTACTCCTTCTTCCACTTCCCCTTCTACCTTCAGATTCTTGGAGGAGTTTAAAACAATAGCGTTTGCTTTTAGCAGATCCCAGGCATGGACAGCATCTATCCATTTTGATTCTGTAGGGACCGCTGTAATATCTTTTCCTTCATCTATCATAATCTGGAGAGTATCTGTTATTGCATATTCTCCATTTTCAGAGATCGGAGTCTTTTCAATGATTTCAAAAATCTGAGGCGTAAAAACATAAATTCCAGTATTCACAATCCGGCTTACATCTCCAGGTCTTTTTTCAAGGATCTGCGTAACCTTTTTTCTTTCTTTTAGCACCACACCATAACCTGCTGTATCTTCCATTCTCACTGTTAGAAGACTCGCATCACCCTCATAATTGTTAAGGAGATCAGCTATGGTCTTGGGTTCAACCATGTTGTCTCCATTCAATACAAGAAATTCCGAATCTTCAGGACCAATGAACTTCTTTGCCTGTTCTATTGCGTGTGCTGTACCAAGCTGAGCTTTCTGTTCTACATAGGTTATTTTCACTCCGAAGTTCAGCCCGTCCTCAAAATAGTCCATTATTCGTTCTTTTTCATATCCTACAACCAGTATAATTTCAGATATTCCATTTTTTTCGAGCGAATTAATGACATGTTCCAAAATGGGCCTGTTAGCAATGGGAAGCATTACTTTAGAACGAGTAAGAGTTAGAGGCCTGCAACGCAGCCCCTCTCCTGCTGCAAGGATGATAGCTTTCATAACTTAAACAACCTTTTTTAGAATTTATACATTACCTTTAAAAGTCTCAACTTAATAAAGTAAGCTAAATATATATAGAATGTTATATCAGTATATCGGATAACTACCAATAAAAAAGTTTTGTTGAAAAAAATAATAAGAGATATTAAATAAAAGACCTTAATCCCTTTATAAAAACAGCAAATTCCAAAATTAAATACCTCTTAAATTTTTTATTTATTGATTGAATTTGAAAGAACAAAAATAAGACATTAAAAAGATAATCAGCAGCATTATCCTTCAA
>CAZCKG010000090.1:4724-7496 GCA_964498825.1 uncultured Methanosarcinales archaeon | reverse complement strand
GACTTTCCTGAAGACGTGCACGATTTCATGAAACTCTTCAAGCCTGTAAAAAAGAGTATAGAATATGTGGAATGAAATTTTGCTTGAAAATAAATAAGATTTATCGCATTATGGCATCTTTATTCCTTTAATTAAGTGTTCAACTTTTGGGGGGTAACTAATGACAGAAATGATCGATCAGAACAAACCTATGATATGGAAAGAGCTCGTACTCGGATTCGCTGTAATTGAATCGTGTATATATCACTCAATTCGTACAATACCTATCGTGACTGCGAGTAATTCAGAAAAAGATCTTTTTACAGATAACCTAAGTAGACTTACTAAATTAGAAAGTGATGAAACTGTAAAAGGAGTTCTTCCTGTTCCATTCCCAACATATGAGGTAACCGGATCAATGCCAGTTGAAGGCAAAGAAGTTAACGAGATATTTCTATTAGGATATGAGTATCCTGGTATGCAATCTCCTGATTGGATGCAGGTTCTTAAGAGAGAAGCAGAAAACCCAGGGCAATGCTTGTAAAAATAGAGGAAGAATAAAAACCTGTAAAATTGAATTGAAACTTTTGATTAAAAAATATCGTTGATTTGATTTTTTTTAAATCAAGAAAATTTTTGCTTGAAACTAATTATTTATATAATTAATTTAAAATATAATTTTGTGCTATTATATATTGAGCAGTGGATAAACAGAGATCAGACACAAAAAATTTGCCTGAAGGCATTGACCTCCTTCGAGATATGCTTGAGGGAGTATAAATTTGGAGAGACTGCATGGGATGAGATCGGATTCAATGCCTTCAGGCTCTTCTTCTCAAGCTTCATACTCATTTTACTCATTTTATTCTTTACTATTCTATATTTGAGCCCTCTCTTAAATTAACTGAATCTCCCGATTAGAGCACTTATGCTCTCGCTTGTAACCATGCCTATAATGCAGTTTTCTGAGTCAATGACCGGAAGTGCTGAAATTGAGTAATCTTCCATTATTGAGGACGCGGTTTCTATTTTTTCACCTGCATATACGTATTTTACATCGCGGGTGATTATCTCGTCAAGGCCGGTGATTTTACAGGCTACTGCTTTTGTAATATCCCAGGATGTGACAATGCCTTCCAGTTTTCCGTCCTCTGATACGACAGGCAGATGGTTTACTTTCTTTTTCACCATGAGTATCGATGCGTTCTCTATTGTTTCGTCTCTGGAAACAGAATAAAAATTCTGATTCATTACGTCACTTACAAGGATCTGCGAGAGAAAGCCTCTAATGAGGTAGCTAAGTTGCCCTTCTTCAAGCAAAAAGGCGTCATGCCCGTATTGAGATCTGATTTCCTCATATTTGGCATCAACTCCGTTTGCAATAAGAGCGGATACGATTTCCTGAGATTGGTAAGGAGGATAAAGCCAGTCTGAGCTTATGGAAATAACTAAGTATTTTGCAGTAACTTCTGAAAAACCCTCTATCAGAGATCCGTTCTTTGAAAGGTCAAAGAAATCTACGGCTTTTGTAATATAGAGGTATGAATTGGCATCAAAACGCTTTGTAAAGGTATCTCCCTGGTAATTCAGGTAGCTTTCAACCTGAAAATTAGGGGAAAGATCTGGACCTGCTTCATCCTTCAAAACCCTTCCAAATTTTTTTTGCATTGAAGCGTCGCTAAGATATGTAATATGGCCGATCATCCGGGCAAGAGCCAGGCCCTGTGCAGGAATTGCTTTTCCGTAATAGTTCCCTTCATTCCAATTGGGATCATCTGTTATTGCTTTCCTTCCAATTGCCCCGAAAGCTATCTGCTGCGGGGTTGTGGATGCAGTAGTGGCTATTGCAATTGCCTTCTTCACCATATCAGGATAGCTGACTGTCCATTGAATAACCTGCATTCCACCCATTGAACCACCTGCAACTGCAAAGAGCTGTTTTATTCCAAGGTGCTCAACCAATTTTTTCTGGGCATTTACCATGTCTGCAATAGTAATTACAGGGAATGAAATTCCATATTGTTTTCCTGTTTCTGGATTCATAGAAGAGGGGCCTGTTGAACCTTTACAGCCGCCGATTATATTTGAACAGATAACACAGTATTTTTCCGTATCAAAGGCCTTATTTGGTCCGATTACAATATCCCACCATCCGGGTTTTTTATCTCCCGTATGAAATCCTGCAGCGTGGGCGTCGCCTGTTAGAGCATGGCAGATCAGGATAACGTTGCTCTTGTTTGCATTCATTTTCCCGTACATTTCATATTCTATTCTTACATGGGAAAGAGTTTTTCCGCTTTCGAGGGTGAAGACCTCTGGGATGTTATAGTGCATTGTGTGAACTATCCCTATATTCTGGCCTTTTTTCTCCGAAAAAAAGTTTTTAAAGGAAGGAGTATTGACCGAAACTTTCATGCCCAAACCTCAGAAAGTACCTGATCAGCATCAAAAATCAGGTCTTTTGCATTCTCAACTTTTATAAATATCCTGGAGAAGTCCTCTTCCACCCCACAAGTATGATGTTCTCTCTTTGGCAACTGTTCATGGGTGGTTTCCCTGTTTTCCTTGCTTTCCCTTTCGCTCGAGTTTCCGTTTTCGTTTGTCATCTCCTCTTACCTCCAAACTCTATTCTCTTCTTTTCTCTTGTATATCTAAATCAGAGAATCTCCAGAGTATTTTACTTGTCACGGAAAATTTTTATTTTCAAGTCAGAAGTGAGATCTGGCTCACATAATTCCATGTTGCAGCCGGAAGCATAGCCACTCTCTGCCATACGTTGCACTCGATATCCTG
>CAZCKG010000090.1:0-4624 GCA_964498825.1 uncultured Methanosarcinales archaeon | reverse complement strand
ATGTTGCAGCCGGAAGCATAGCCACTCTCTGCCATACGTTGCACTCGATATCCTGCGTTAAGCCCATATGTTTCACAATTGTGAAGATAAGTCACAATTGTGATGAGAGTATAAATATTTTACTCTTAACACAGTAGTTCCAATTTACTGTAGTTCCGAATGGTTCTCATTAGTTCGTAGTTTTCCTTAATAGTCCACGAAGAAAGCCTTCATTTTATCTACCTGATTTCATTTATTGTAATATATTCTGAAATTTCAGTGTTGTAAAAGTTCTGAAGTAAATATAGAGTCGTTTTTATGTAATTACAAACGCCTCCATGATTTTCAATATTTTTGTACTTCATTTTAAAAAATAAGTTTCAGAACTATAAAACATTCGGGACTACTGTAGAGAACTTAATTTCTTTATTAGCTTAATAGAAAAGGAAAATAAATTTTATTACAAGCTTTCTTCAGGCTGGTTGAGAACAGCGGTCCACCACCAGCGGGCCATATCTATAAGGTCTTTTGAAAATTGACCGGATAGCCTATACTCTTTATTTTTTATTGAAATTAGTCCGGCTCCAAGCAACTTATTACGCATTGCGTAAAATGAGGCACGTCCTATTTGAAGTTCATCAAGCAGGGTCTGCCATTCATCCGTTCGAACTGCATTTCCTGCAGCCTGACGCTCTTCAATAATTGTCAGAAATTTCTGACCCCTAACAGCAGTGGCATCTTCCTGAAAAATGCGCCGCATAAGTCCATAATATGGATCCCGTGAGTGGCTTATACGGGCGTTGGCATCCGATCGTACAACGATAGTTGTTGCTGTTCTTGGTGCGTTTTTCACAAGTGACATTGTCCATCAGGAATAAAGGTTGGTATTATATGTGCTTAGGCTGTAAACTCAGCAGATGACTTCGTTGAGGAATTTACGATTTTCATCAGCAGATCTACGTATTCCTCTCTCAGGAGGTAAACCATGGGAGTTTTATACGACTCTTTGTGAGCTCTCAGAATCCCAAGTTTTGAATGAATATACCCTACCATGGATGCAACTGTATTTCTTGATACGCTATATTTATTTGAAAGCATCTCATGCAGTTCATCAATAGTTGCTTTCTTTACTCTGATGAAAATACACAGTATAGCTCTTCGGTATCCACTGGTATCTACTTCAAGAAACTTCTCTAATCTGGATTTAATTTTAGCTCGGATGGATGCCATTAATTACCACCTCTACTGATGTAGTAAACTATGTCAGTTATAGCCCTATATATAGGTTTGTAAATTTATTCGTTATGATGAAACGAGTATAAGACATTGTATGTAATAATGTTATATTACTATAAACTCATTTTTATATCCGATATAGTCTCTCCTAGTTATATCGCTCTTATACCGGTAGCATGTACATATGTTGATAATTTCAGAGTTTTTCAGAGAGGCTTTTTTTTAAAGCTTTAATACACTTTATGGTTTTTATTCTATTTTTTTGTTTCTCTAGTAGCCTGATATCCTATACATATTTTAATCTGAAAAACTCTTACTTTCAAGACCATAATTTTAAAGACTTTGATAATATATTTACTTAACTACTTTATTATTTTCTTATGCCAAAATATATTAAGTTTTTGTTCAGAATAATTAAACTATTCAGTTTTTGTTCATATTCAGTTTAGAATCTTGATTTTTAAGTTAATTTAAGGCATAAATTAATATTTCTATATGTAAAATTTAAAAAATGAATCTTTTTTAGATTTTGTTATTTTAGTTTCTTGTTAGTAAGATTTGTGAATAAATCGGACCAACCGGTATTATGTGAATCCAGTCCTTAACCTATTATTTCCTGATGAAGTTTACGGCATGATTCTGCATCCTGTCTCGAAAAAGAGATTACTTGCCCAGGCCAAAGGAACTCTGAAGCCATATACTTTATTAAAAAGGGATCAATATTAACAGTGTATCGACTTTTTGCATGAAATGAGAAATGAAAAACGGAGCTTAGCATATGATCTACAGGAGATTTTTAGAGGAGAAGTAGATGTAGTAGTATATAGATTACTTTCAAAAGGTTATAGAGCTCCTAAAAGTGATTTTTTGAGAATGAATAATTATTCGCTCAGGTTACAGGAGGGAGAGACAGATAAGCTAAGTAAGGCTTATGAAACCCGATTAGTGAAAGAATAGAGTATGAATAAAACTTATTCCTAGAAGGAAGTAATTGAAAGGAAAGGGTTTGAATTAGCTGAATATGTAGAAGGAAGAAAAGAGGATATTAGTTTTCTGTATTAATAATTTCTATGTTATTGATTTTGCAGAAATTTATAAGGCGATCTAGGTTGTTCTGGGTCATTGTATACTGTATCGGAGACTGTTCAATAGTTCTTATTTTTAGAGCATTTTTATATGATTCTATTGCTTTTTTGCAGTTTTGGGTTTTATCTTCTACTTCTGCCAGTCTAACTTATGCATTTCCAATGTTGTTCTGGGTCATTGCATATTGTATTGGTAACTGTTTTTCTGTTGATATTTGCAGAGCCTTTTGACATGCTTCTATTGCCCTTCTTGAGTTTTGTGCTTTATCTTCAACTTCTGCCAGTGTTCTATATGCAATTCCAATGTTGTTCTGTATCGATGCATATTGTATTGGAAACTGTTTTTCTGTATATAGTTTCAGAGCATTTTGATGTGCGCCTATGGCCTTTTTGCAGTTTTGTGCTTTATCTTCAACTTCTGCCAGTCTTCCATATGCAGCTCCAATATTGTTCTGGGTCATTGCATATTTTATAGGAAACTGTTCCACAGTTCTGATTTTCAGAGCATTTTTATATGATTCTATTGCTTTTTTGCAGTTTTGGGTTTTATCTTCTACTTCTGCCAGTCTAACGTATGCATTTCCAATGTTGTTCTGGGTCATCACATATTGTATCGGAAACTGTTTCTCTGTATATATTTTCAGAGCATTTTGATAGGCTTTTATTGACTTTTTGCAGTTTTGGGCTGTATCTTCAACTTCTGCCATTGTTACATATGCATTCCCAATGTTGTTCTGGATCATCGCATAATCCACTGGAAACTGTTCTTCTATATACATTTTCAAGGCATTCTGATATGCTTTTATTGCTCTATTTATATACTCAGCTTTCTGTAATTTTACAGAACCTATTTCATATGCTCTGTTCCCTATTTTAAACAAAATTTCAGGAAATACCTCAAAAGTAGATATTAATTCTTGGAATATATTAAGATCAGAATAATCTAATTCTACAACATCTTCAAGATATACCTCTTCAGCCCATATTCTGTCTATTTCCTTTTTCTCCATTTTTATAAATTCTTTTTCGCACAGAGTTTTTATAAGTTCTTCCCAAAGATAGTTTTCTTTTTTAATTCCTTCATTTTCAGAAACGATTTTAATTTGATCTAGCTGGAAAATTTGCTCTTCATCATAAACTCCACAAATGTAAAGTTTTTTGATAGATTTTAAAACAGATTTTTCTTCAGGAGTACATTCTTTAAATCTTTTTTCCATTTCAGCTAGAGGCATAAAAATTGAACCTATGGTTCTATTAAACCTGGTTTTATTCCAATCTTCCCTAACTTGCTCTGCTACTTTTTTCCCTTCTTCTTCAGGAAATTCTTTTATTCCAATAATCTCATCAAAAATTTCAGTTTCCAAATTTATGTTTTTATCCAACATTATTTTCTTTGTTTTTGCATATTCTATTCCAGAGCGACAGGTTACAATAAGATTTATTTTGTTTTTTCTGCAAATTTCAAATAAATACTCAAAATTTTGTTGTTCTGCAAAACGATGTAAATCATCGATAAACATCAGTTTAGGCTTCCAGAATTTCAGATGTTTAGGCAAAAAGAAAGATTCTATATCTATGTCTTTAGCTCTTGGAATTATAAGATCGTATTTTTTTGATTTTTTCAAGGCTTCATAGACCATTCTGGTTTTCCCGCCAAGAGGTGAACCTACAACTAAAACACTTTTTTCGTTTTCAAGACAATCTCTAACCCTTTTGTCTTCATCTCTCACATAATAATATTCATCATAAGGTCTATTACCTAAAATTTCGTCTGCTTTTACTGAGCGAGAATTTTTCCAAGTAAGGTTAAATAATCCATTTCGTTTTTCATGCTGTTTTTGATATTCTTTATAAACTGTGTAGGAAGCACCTATCACAGCAAAAGAAATAGTAATTTTCTCTCCTACAGTTAAACTGGACAAAGTTGAAACTAATTGAGAAGCAGATTCAGTAATTTCTTGGAATGAAAAATTAGAGGATATATTACTCATTTTTTAGAATCCTTCTCAAAAGTATGTTTAGTATTTATTAATTAACTTAAAAGTATAATTTTTATAGACATTTAGAATTTTACAATTTAAATATGTCGATTTTATACCATTTAGTAAACAAATATAATATATTAAAATAGATAAATTTAGTGATCTTTAGAAATGTAGCGTAACTTAATTTTATCACATATCTAATGATAGTGATTCTCTTTATTTAAGTAATATTTTTCCAAAAAATTGTGTTATTAGTATATTAGTAATACGAACTAAAGGAAAAGTATGTATTTATTCATTTTAATTTTCTGAAACCCCTCAAAAACGGGGAACATATAT
>CAZCKG010000089.1:0-7557 GCA_964498825.1 uncultured Methanosarcinales archaeon | reverse complement strand
GAGAAGTGAAACCATATTTGTGGCTTTCCATGAGATACCTTGTGGCTTTCCATGATAACCTGTTTTCACTACGATACAAGACCTTCTCCACAATACAAAGCTTCCTCTGCGATAAAATATGTTGCTTAATCAAACACTACATAATGAGTCCCGGTCAAAGCTAAGGGTTCGCTTCCAGCTTTATCACATCCTTGTGATAGAAAAGAGGTATCTCTGTGGACACATGGCGCTAAAAACAAACTCATTTTACAAAAGAACAATTTAGATATTAAATGGAAAACAGAAAAGGCGAGGGTTCACTTTATTCCCGACCTCCAGAATCGGGGTACTCATGTCCCTCCACACTCCTTGCGCAGAAAATTTCTTTCCACCTCTTAACATGAAGTATACTACAGAATAATTGCCGGTTTAATTTAAAATCGGTTGCCTATAGTCAGTTTTACCAGCTATTTTAATGGTACCTGTTATAATCGTTATTCCAATTCCGATAGTTATTCTGCCACTTATTGTGGTTAGAGGACCATTTGTTATATTTCTGGAACCATTTCGTATAAAGTGAGTACCATTTATCATAGCCACCTTTCCACTTCTTGTAATCGTTGCCATATCTTTTACTTTTGTTCCACCTATTCTTATCATTATCCCATTTTCTTTTATCGTTATCCCACTTTTTCTTCTCATTTCCCCATTTGTTTTGTTCATTGTCCCATTTTCTCTTATCGTTGTCCCATCTATTTTTCTCGTTGCCCCATTGATTCTCATTCTTCTGAGGTGCTGCGCTTACTGATGCAACTGTCACTGACAGCACAAAGCAAATTGCAATCAAAATGCCTAATGTCTTTTTTATATTCAACAAATACCCTACCCCCTAATTAGTTCAATCCCATTTTTGACACTAATAAAACCAAAATTATCAACAAATCCAGATTTAATACCAATAAATCCGGATTTGTTAACCAGATTGCTTCCAAATGCATTTATTTTGTTTTTTAAATCATCTCTCCAACTATCTGCCAGCTGGCAGGAATTGACTTATTCTATTTGCCTTGCCGATTATTTGCGGCTCGACAATTATAAAATTGGCTAAATTAAATATAAACATACTTGCAGGGAACAGAAGGCTAAAAAGGTTTAATTTATAAAATAAGAGTTAATAAGAGTTATATATTTAAAACAAAAATTTATAAGCTTTTAAATCTATTTATATCCCTAAACAATGTGTTTAATACTCATAAGATATCTTAAACTTCAAGTTTCGAGGATAATTTACTTAAAATCTCATGCATAAAAATTTTCTACATTTATTCCAGAATATAAAGGATGCATTTGTTTTGTCAAATTTAATTAATAGCTCATCCATACCCCATTTTCCAAATATTACTCACAGTATTTCAATAATAAAATTTCTCACCTGAAGCATAATTTCACTGCCGAGCAAAAAGAGATTGAAAGGAGATATTTTGGCAAATAAGTTTTTCTAAACCTTTGATTGTCTTTACAGTCAAAAATAGCTCTGAATCAGTATAAAGCTCTTCAAAATTACCTTTTTCAAAAAACATAATATATTGTCTATTCAAATTTCCAGCAGAAACACAAAAGATTGCTATTATAGTCGTTAAAGCGCTGCTGAGGGGCAAGGTTCCTGGTTTTCAATCCTTTAACATTCCAGCTATCAACTGGCCACAATTCTTTTCTCCACACCCAGCAGCACTATTTTTTTGTTTTTCTGGCTTATGCCCTGTTCAGAAGCACCTTCATGTCCTCTTCAACTGTTGTATTCGATCTGATATTGAAATTCTCAACCAGCACTTTAAGGACGTTAGGAGAAACAAAGGCCGGAAGCGTAGGACCTAGAGTAATATTCTTTACTCCAAGGCTCAGGAGGGCAAGCAGAACGAGAACAGCTTTTTGCTCGTACCAGGCGATATTGTAGGAGACAGGCAGGTCGTTTATATCCTTGAGTCCGAAAGCCTCTGCAAGTTTCTGGGCTATTACCACAAGTGAATAAGAATCATTACACTGGCCAGCATCGATTACTCTCGGGATTCCTCCTATATCGCCAAGATCCAGTTTGTTATAGCGGTATTTTGCACAGCCGGCTGTCAGGATTACAGTGTCTTTTGGGAGGGCTTTAGCAAAATCGGCATAGTAAGTTCTTTCTTTGTGCCTGCCGTCACAGCCTGCCATGACAATAAACCTGCTGATTGCTCCGCTTTTTACGGCGTCTATAATCTTATCAGCAACTGAAAGGGCGGCTTCATGTGCAAAGCCTCCGATTATTGTCCCGCTTTCCAGCTGTTCAGGGGGCTTGCTCGTTTTTGCCTGTTCTATGAGGGAGGCAAAGTCCTTTGTCCCTTCTTCTTTTTCGTATATATGGGTAAGCCCTTCAAAGCCCACGACACCCGTAGTGTAGATCCTGTTCCTGTATGATTCCCTTGGAGGGATTATGCAGTTTGTTGTCATAAGGATTGGACCATTGAACTTTTCGAACTCTTCATTCTGTTTCCACCAGGAATTCCCGTAATTGCCTGCGAAGTTGTCGTACTTTTTAAAGGCAGGATATGAATTTGCAGGTAGCATCTCGCCGTGGGTATAGACATCGATCCCTGTGCCTTTTGTCTGCTCAAGGAGCTGTTCAAGGTCTCGAAGATCGTGCCCACTAATAAGTATTCCAGGCCTATCTCTTACACCTATGTTAACTACTGTTGGTTCAGGGTTTCCGTATGTTTCTGTATTTGCTTTGTCAAGCAGTGCAAGGACAGCTACACCTTTCTGTCCACATTCAAGGACAAGACCGGTTAGGGCTTCTGCATCCAAAGTGTCATCTGTCGTTGCAACAAGTCCTTTTTCTATAAACTCAAAGATTGACTCTTCTTTGTGACCGAGAATATAGGCATGATGGGCATAAGCAGCCAGCCCTTTCATTCCATAAGTCAAAAGTTCCCTTAGAGATCTTATATCCTCATTTGCGGTAGAATGGACAGCAACATCAATCTCTTCTATATTTTCAGGGGTGACTGTAGCCACTGAAGGCAGGTTTTTTTCGGCAGCTATTATTTCCGGAGGCAGTTTTGCTTTAATTGAATCCCGGATTACAAATCCTTTCTTTAAATAGGATTCAATTGCCTGTTTGTCAAAGTTGGTATTTGTAAGCGTTGCAAAAAAGCTGTCAAGCACAAACCTGTCGGTTGCCTCTTCATTAGTTCCAGCTTCTCTTGCTTTCAGGTTATAGAACGAAATGCTTTTAAGGACATAGAGCAACCTGTCCTGAAGATCTGCAACCTCTCCCTTTTTCCCGCATACTCCATTTTTTGTACAGCCTTTTACATTGAGTGCTTCCTGACATTGATTACAGAACATATTTCCACCTCAAATCTATCTATGTAATTAGTTTCCAATTCTCTCTTGGCTTTTAGTGTTTTCTGCATATCTTATATTTCAAAGGCTCTTAATGGTGATATCTTTTAAATACCAATATCTTTATGATACTATTTCATATGATATCAAATGATATATAATAGCCAGTTTCGAAGTAGGTATTGGTATCAACCTTGATATCAATGAAGGAAATTATTAACTGTGAGGGATAAAAAAGCATTGAAGTAATAATATGGGACAAATCAATATGGGATAAATCTTAAAAAGATTCAGATATCAATCAGTATATGATACTGGTATTGATTCAGATATCAATCAGTATATGATACTGGTAATTATACTATTTTCTTTTGCTTACGAAAATAAATTGACAATTTTCAAATTCATGCCTTTTGTTAACCCTTGTGAATAGAAACATTTATTATCAAGTAGACATTCTTTTCCGATGCTATTTTGCGATTATTATCTGGTTAACAATAAGATAATTTGCCGCCAAAAAAACAATAATTTAAAATGTTGTTCCGTACATAGGTGAGGATTCAATTCCATGAGCAAGAAAACCGTTTTTCCAAAAGTAATGTGCACCCAGCACCCTGACTCAGCATCAAGGTATATTTCAACCCAGGAAGAACCCGGAGAAGCCGTTGAGGCTGCAGTGGTATTCGGCTGTGATGAATACATGCCGGATTATGAGGGAAAGGCAACACCCTACCACCAGAATGTCCAGATAGTTTCAAAATTCATAGAAGAAACTGACCTCATACCGGGAAAAGATGTTTTTATAACTCCGAGAGCGCCAAGTGCAGTCCAGGAAAACCGATTCAGGCAGCTTATGGTCATGATGTCCATCGCTGAAGCTAATCATGGAGCCCTTGAATATTCGAATGTCCAGGCAATCAATGAATTCGTACATCCAATGACAGGTACTGTCAGAGAAATCATTGAAGCACAGCAGCATATGGTAGATGTAAGCGAACTTGCAAAAAAGGAATTCGGGTTTTCAATGGAAGTTCCGCGTATTATTCCCTTGATAGAGGACGCTCCTTCACTGTTGTACACAAAGGAACTTGCCAAAAATACTATCCTTGCCTGGAGAGAACACTTTGGGACAGCGCCCGAGAAATTCAGGGTATTTCTGGGGAAATCCGACTCAGCTCTCTCTTTTGGGCATGTTGCAAGTACACTGTCATGCAAATATGCGATAAACGGAATTACGGAATTGAACACTGAACTTGATACCGTGACAGGTATTATCTTCGGGGCAGGAACCCTGCCTTTCAGAGGTCACCTGGACCTGAAAAATGCAGATAATTTCTTCAAGGAATACAGGGGAATAGGAACTATCACTCTTCAATCAGCTCTCAGGTACAGCCATGAAAAAGGAGATGCTGAAGCCCTTGTAAAACTTGCAAAAGCCAGGCTTCCGGAAACTCCTGACATTTATTCAAGCGAGGAAAAAGAAGAACTAATTAACCTTATCGGAATTTTCGGAGCAAAATACAGCAGGATTCTGAGGGAGCTGGCACCCATGATAAACAGGATAGCTGAGCTTCTTCCCCAGCAACGGGACCGCCTGATGCACAAAGGAAGCGGAGGCTATTCGAGGACTGCTCCTGACATCTCCGGACTTACAGGTCTCTGTCGCAGCGACATTGGAAAAGAACTTGAAAGCAGCATGCCTGTTGAAGGCCTGCACCTGCCAAGAGCAATTAAATTTACCGGTGCTTTATACTCCATAGGCCTTCCACCGGAATTCATAGGTACAGGCCTTGCCCTTGAAGAAGCCAGGAAAAAACTTGGGGAGGCTGCCTGTGAAAACCTGCTTTCAAAATACTTTCCTTCCCTTGCAGCCGACCTCAGTTTCGCATCAGGATATATGGACCTTAATGTCGCATCTCGCTTCCTTTCAGGAGCCTGCTTAAAAGAAATCAATAAAGACATCAACATCCTGCGTGATAGTCTGAACCTTGAAACAAGGCCCGAGCCTTCATACCGCATCCTGTTGGAAATGATGCAGCCTGAACTCCTGCAGGCAGGTAAGGCAGGGAATTGCATGGATGAGGAAGTTTCTCAGCTCGTTTGCTCAACCATTACCAAAATGGGGAAAATAAGAAAAGCGCTTGGTTAAGGTCAGAAATGAGCCGGTATGTTGATGGAGGCACTTTTGCCACAAAACTCATTTTTCAGGTTCTTCTCGTCTACTGAGAATAGGAGACTGCAATAAAGGGGAATAGGTTGAGATATGAAATTTCCTCTTCTTGAGCTTCATTAACAAAAAAAGGATTTCTTCTGAAAAATTACAGGACAGCACTGTCGGTAGGGATCTGGGACAGGATGCCGAAAGACAAACAAAGGAGATCCCTGGAAATAGCTGAGAATTTCATAGAAAAAATTAGCTAATAAGGGCCGCTGCTTCGGAGTTATTTTTTAGATTATTTTCTTCTAGATGTGGTTTCTGGAATTTTTGTGCCGTTCATTCCAGCTACAATTTCTTAGATTTTTCTCGCACTTTTGGTGATATCTTCTATGATTCCCTGAAAGTGAGTCACTTCCCCCTCCTCATTGCGCTCGATAAAGGTTTTTTCTTCAACCCAGCGGATCTCACCTGCGGGCGTTAAAATCCGGTATCTACGATTGAATTGCTTTCCCCCTTCTTCACAGTTTTCCTCAAGTTCGAGTTCAACAAGGAGAAGATCTTCAGGATGGATAATCTTCCCGTAAAGTACCCTTCCGGAAATGAAATCTTCAGGAGAATACCCAAGCTGCTTGACATTCTCAGAAACGTAGAGAGTTGGCCAGTACTTTTCGGCTTTCCAGAGAAAAACTATCATCGGACTGTTGTTAATTACGGTCTCGAGAGCTTTCTGGCGCTCGAGCAGGGATTTCTGCTTTTCCATAAGAGCTTTCTGGCTTTCGAGAGCATTTCTGAGTGCATTTTCATTTTTTATTTCGGATGTGATATCTCTGACTATACCCTGAAAGTTGGTCACATTTCCTCTCTCATCCCGCTGGATAAAGGTTTTTTCTTCAACCCAGCGAATTTCCCCTTTTCCTGTAAGGATTCTGTAACGCTGCACAAAGCTGTCTTTTCCAACCTGGCAGCAGTTTGTGAGTTCTTTTCTTACTCTATCTATATCTTCCGAATGGACAATGTTTGCGTACATTATCCTGCCTGTAAGAAAATCTTCCGCGCTGTATTCAAGCTGGCTAACATTCTCGGAAACATATCTGGCAGGCCAGTTATCTTCAGGAGTCCAGAGGAAAACCATAGCAGGGCTGTTGTTAATTATGGTTTCCAGAATGTGCTGCTTTTCCAGCGCCTCCTCAAGAATCAATTCGTCATTTTCAGCTAATTGATTGAATCCCATATTTCTACACCTCTCCAGGAACCCTTCCGGATCCGAAGATCCTCTAACTGCCCGGGTGAAATAAACTTTAAAATCCTGAGCAATATATAATATATTTTGACATCTTATAAATTATGTCTTTTGTATACAGGGGGAATCTTCTGGACTCTGAAACCGCACTCGGAAATAAGGATCTTGCCAGACAGGCAGATACAGGCAAGTTCAGTGAAAAGGTACCTGACATTATAAATGCAGCCAGGAAAGAATACGGGAGGTATTTTGGGATATGCGGGTCCTATCATCACCTTAAAGCCTGTATTTGCAGAAGCTGCCCATCTTATTCCGGAGGTACAGGGATGTTCTGCTCCAGAAGTAGCAATCCAGAGCTGGGAAAAAAAGAAGGCTGTCTCTGTGAATCCTGTGTACTTTTCAAAAAATTCCAGTTAGAAGGAGATTACTTCTGCCTGAAGGATGAAAAACCTGAATTCTCCGAAATGCCTGATCTTTCTCCGAACAACTATCAAAATGAGTCATTATGTACTGGAGAAACCAGATTTTGTGTACTGGAAAACTGGAATTACAGGTAAATGAAGGAAACCCTGGAATTGAATTTTATTTTCTAATTTTTTAATTAAGTACATTTCAATCAGGTTTTTAAAATTTACTTCTTTTCAATCAGGCTTTTAAAAAATCTATTCATCCCAATCTGCTTCTTACGATCGTTTCTTCCAATCTACTTCTTAAAATCTGTTTCTTTCAAGCCAGGCTCTTCTCAATAGGTTCTCAATCAACTCTTTTGATCAGGTTTTTTCAATCAAGGTCTTTTAATTCG